>DASSLE010000261.1:0-3005 GCA_035689725.1 Pseudolabrys sp. | reverse complement strand
GACAACTCCAACTTGTCGCCGTTCATGCAGCGGTTGGCCCGGGCGCACGCTAACTGCGTCGAGTGTGTGCCCATTTTCGGCATCCTATTGATTATGGCGCTGCTTACCAATCGAGTTGGCGTCACAAATCCTTTGGCCCCTTGGCTATTTGCCGCTCGTCTTGTCCAGTCTTCCGTCCATCTCGCATCATCTAGCGTGCTCGCCTCGTGGGTTCGGTTTATTGCCTTCGCCGTCCAAATAGCGATTGCCGTTTACTGGTCATGGGCATTGCTCCTGACGTAGCGATGTCCGCTTTTGGGGGGTAAAACGGACATGGTTCTCGCATCGCAGATTGTCCGCTAATGACCCAAAGCGGACCCAAAGGTAGCGGGCTACGACTTTTAGCTCGCACAAACGCCGTAGACTCGCACAAACGCCGTAGAATTGTCTGCCAACGGATTGAGTCAGTTAGAGGCTTCGAAGGAGTTATCGTCTGCAAATGACCGGGCGACAGGGGACACCTGAGCGCAAGGCGGCGCCGAACATCGGCGATTGGCACTTGCGTGCGTCCGCACGAAAGCACCGCGGTTATTCCGTGATCGCCCAGGTCGCGTTGGTAATCGGTTTGTGCATGGCGTCGTTCGCGGCGAGCGCACAACCTTTGAGCTGTCCGACTGGTCAAAGTGTATGCGCCGGCAGCTGCGTGAATACTTTCAGCGACGTTCGCAATTGCGGGGGCTGCGGAATCACCTGCGCAGTCGGTCAGATGTGCACGGCCGGCCAATGCGTGACCACCAGCTGTCCGACTGGTCAAAGTGTATGCGCCGGCAGCTGCGTGAATACTTTCAGCGACCCTCGTAATTGCGGGACCTGCGGAAACACCTGCATGGTCGGCCAAGTGTGCACGGCCGGCCAATGCTCGCAAGCAGGCCCTACGTCCGGCGGTGATGTATTTGCGTGCGAGTTTACGGTCGGCAAGCTGGCCGGCAACACCATCGTTCCGACCGGCATAAACCTGACCGGTCCGGCAGGGCAGCCCTGCTCTAACAATTACGGCAGTTCAGGCGTCCAGGTCAGGGCTCCGTTTGCCTGCGCGTTTACCGTCGGCAAATTGGCCGGTGACACCATCGTTCCCACCGGCATAAGCTTGACCGGCCCGGTGGGGGCGACATGCACCGACAATTATGGCAGTTCCGGCACCCAAGTGCCGGCGCAAAATTGATTGCTTGGCGAGTTGCCTTACCTGTGCTGCCGCCGAGTCGATCCTATCAATCGTGTAGTCTCGAGCCCCGGGCAATGTCCCGGGGTTTTTCACAATCCGACCGCGCCCGCATTTGTCCGCTATTGGAAGATCGACACCTGGAAGAAGAGCGCCGGTTGATTTGTCACCCCTGCTTCGCCACGCGCTTGGGCGGCGTGTCGGGCGGCAAAGAGACCCAGGGGTGGCGTGACTCCTCCCACACCGCGATGGTCGGTGCGGGGAAACCCGGGTCGGCGAAGTTGCCGATGGCAACGGTGATGGTTCCTGGAAAGCCGTCGTTCTCCCAGTAGACGGTAGAGCCGCATATCGGACAGAAATGAAAGGTCAGGGTGTGGCCGCTTTCGGCCGTCCGCGTCCACGCCGTGGCCTTGCCGGCGAAGGTAACTTGCTCACGGCGAAAGCGCGCCTGGTTGCTGACCACGGCTCCGGTGCGACGCTGGCATGCCAGGCAGTGACACATCGAGATGCGCGATGGCTCGCCGTCAATCGTAAGGTGAAGCTGCCCGCAGCTGCAGGCGGTGCGTCTGGTGGTCATGAGTCGGCTCCGTGGCTTTCAGTATGGACGAAGTTTACACCGGCGCACGCGAGAAGGGTGCTGCGGCACCGAGGGCGCGCACAATGATTTTTTTTCAAAAACAAGAATTCATTTGCCGAATGGGCGAAAATTGACGCAACGGTGGGACATCGTGCACAAAAAGCCTAATCATTGCATGGAGTAGTTCGCGGTCCCACTTTTCACTAACGCGTTGTTTCGCTTGGCTTAGGGAAGCCCTCTCGGGACCGCCAGCAAAATCAATGAGTTATTTTCTGTTTTGCGCCAAACCTCATGGCGCCGTGGATCGAAGACGGAGCATTAAGACCAACCGTTTTTTGATACGAACGCTGTCCGTAATGTAGTCAGTTTTTTGATCCACGGCAGCGGCTCGCATAGCCACCCACCTGCGGCAACCGAGCGTTCGAGGCATCGATTTACCCGTCCGTTGGCTGCGGACCGTGATAGCCATCAGCGATAATGATGTCTGCCACAGCACTGCCCTTACGGATTTCAATCGCTTTGGCGTACTCGGGTGAGTGATAGCACTCAAGTGCGGTTGCGTAGTCCTTGAATTCGATGACCACAATGCGCGTTCGTCCAGTACCTTCAACCACCTCAGACTTTCCTCCGCGTATGAGGAACCGAGCACCATACTTGCGGAATGCATTGCGGTTTTCAGCAAGGTACAGCTTGTAACTCTCGGGGTTGCTCACATCGACCGATACGATCCAATATCCCTTTGCCATTACGAGTCCTTTCAGCTGATTTACTTTGCGCATTCCTTTAAACACCGCAACCTACTACCTTTAAAGAAGATGGCGAAGACCCTGCAAGGTTTTGAGAGTGGGTGAACATATTTAGTGGAGCTCGAATACGAAACAATCGAGAAGTAAGGATCAAACATAATGACCCAATTTTACCAACCAGACCTGAGCAAGGATATTGATAGCCCATTCATACGAGACGGCGCCAACAAACTCGTTCGTCGCTCCTACTGGCTGGATATGGATGATCGCACTCTCGTTATGGTGATGGTCAAAGGTATCGGCGCAAACCTAACGAATGACGAGAAAAGGGCGCATCTAACCGATCTGCGCCGAGAGCATCTGATTGACCAGGTCTGTGTTCAGGAAATACTCCCGCCTGAGAAGTGACAGGCAAAGAGATAGAAATGCTTCAATCACTTCTCAATTTTTTATCTTCTATAGCTTTTTTTGTTACCTCCGTGTT
>DASSLE010000260.1:0-9990 GCA_035689725.1 Pseudolabrys sp. | reverse complement strand
GCAACCGAGACAGAATCGAATACAGCATCTACCGCCACGCGCCGCTCGCCCTCGGGGCGCACAACACCAGCGAGGATTTCCTGTTCGCGCAGCGGAATACCGAGCTTCTCATAGGTCTTGAGGATTTCCGGATCGACCTCTTCGAGCGAGGCCAGCGCCTTCTTCTTCGGCGCTGAATAGTAATAGGCGTTCTGGTAGTCGATCTTGGGATAGTCGACGCGCGCCCAGGTCGGTTCGCGCATGGTCAGCCAGCGCTTATAAGCACCCAGCCGCCAGGCCAGCATCCACTCCGGCTCGTTCTTCTTGGCCGAGATGAAACGGACCGTATCTTCCGACAGGCCCTTCGGGGCCTTCTCGGATTCGATATCGGTGACGAACCCGTATTTATATTGGTCAACGTCGATACGGCGGACCTGTTCGACGGTCTCTTGTACTGCCGGCATTCTTCCCTCCGCTCACGGTTGCAAGGACCGCGGGTTGGATTTGTCGGTTATGGTGCTCGCGCTATCTCGGTGCGCTGGTTCCCATGGTTGATGAGGTGGCTCGCGTTTCGCCCACCTTCAGGCGGCGATGCCGCGTTTCTCTTAAGTAATGATCCCGCAAGCATATTCCAAGTTTTCAGGAACCTATCGACCTCCTCTTCGGTAGTGCTCCAGCCCAAGCTAACGCGTACCGCGCCCCGCGCTAGCACGGGCTCGACACCCATTGCCGCTAGCACGTGCGAAGCCTGCACCTTGCCGGACGTACAGGCCGAACCGGACGAAACCGCTATCCCGTTGAGATCGAAGGCAATTATTGCAGTTTCCGCCTTCAGGCCGGGGACCGCGAATAACGTGGTGTTCGGAAGGCGCGGCGCGGACCCACCAAATATCACCGCATTCGGCGTGGTGGTCGTGATGCCCGCTTCCAACCGATCACGTAATTGTACCACGCGGTCGATTTCCAACTTCTTTGCAGCCGCGGAGGCCGCACCGAAACCGACGATGGCAGCAACGTTTTCAGTTCCCGCCCGTTGCCCGCGCTCTTGGCCCCCGCCCTTGATCAGTGGGTCACCGATATGAATGTCGCCTCTGCCGATGAGCGCCCCGGCGCCCTGCGGGCCACCGAGCTTGTGCGAAGAGATGCTGATGAGGTCGGCGCCGAGCGTCGCGATGTCGCAGTCAATGCGTCCAAGTCCCTGCACGGCATCGACATGCAGCACGCCTTGCTCCGCGTGTACGATCTCCGCGATCTCCGCGATTGGCTGAATCACGCCGGTTTCGTTGTTGGCGAGCATCACTGATACCAGCGGTCGCTCGGCCTTCTTGAGGGCACGCTTGAGTGCCGCGAGATCGACGACGCCGTCGTCGGTGACCGGCAGCTCCTCAACGTCCTCGGCCGCAAAGCGGCCGCCGCTCCGGACCGAAGGATGCTCGATTGCCGACACGAACAGACGGTCCCGCAGTATCTTGCGGCCGCCAAGCTCAAGGGCTGGCGTCAGTGCCATCATGTTCGATTCGGTGGCACCGCTCGTGAATGTGACGTTCTTCGCTTTGGCCCCGACCAGATTGGCAACGTGCGCGCGTGCCTCCTCCACCAACCGTCGGACCGTGCGGCCTTCGGCGTGCACGGAAGAAGCATTCCCGGTCACGGCAAGAGCCTCGCTCATGGCAAAGCGTGCCTGCTCGCGCAGGGGCGCGGTGGCATTCCAGTCAAAATACGCCCGCTCAGCCATGACGCTTGCCAGTATCTATTTACCGTTTTGTTTCTAGACCCTGCAAAAAGTTGCTTTATGCCCCGGGGATTGTGTTAGAAGCCCGAAATCGCCTGGCCCTTATACCGCGTGTTGAGGCCGGGAACAGCGGAATTCATATAATTAGAACAATTCTAAACTAAGCGCGCGGTTCGGTCAGTTCCGCCAGGCCATAACATCCCGATGCCGCCAGCCACAGCGGCAAGCCCGGTTCGAGGTCGATAGCAATGCCTGAGATTATCTTCGCCGGCCCCGCCGGACGCATTGAGGGGCGATATCATCCTGCGCGGCAGAAAAACGCGCCGATCGCCATCATCCTGCACCCGCATCCTCAGTTCGGCGGGACGATGAACCATCCAATTATCTACCAACTTTACTACGCCTTTGTGCACCGCGGATTTTCGGCGTTGCGCTTTAATTTTCGCGGCGTAGGCCGGAGTCAAGGCTCGTTTGACCACGGCCAGGGCGAGCTGTCCGACGCGGCGTCGGCGCTCGACTGGGCGCAAACCATTAACCCTGAGGCCAAGAGTTGCTGGATCGCCGGCTTCTCATTCGGCGCCTGGATCGGCATGCAACTGTTGATGCGCCGCCCAGAAATCGAAGGCTTTATTTCGATCTGTCCGCCCGCCAACCTTTACGACTTCTCTTTCTTAGCGCCCTGCCCTTCTTCGGGCCTGATCATTCATGGCGACAAGGATGCCGTAGTGCCGCACAAGGATGTCACCACGCTAGTCGATAAGCTCAAGACCCAAAAGGGTATCGTGATCGAGCAAAAGGTTGTGCAAGGCGCCAACCATTTCTTTGACGGCAAGGTGGAAGCGCTGCTTACTTCGATCAGCGCCTACCTCGACAAGCGGCTAAAAACCGAACGAAAGCCGGCGGCGTAAATTTCGCCGGGGCGCCGGTTCGCGACGCTTGACGCGCGTCTGGCGTTCGAATTGGCGACACGCGGGTAGCCATCCGCGATATGAATCATGCTTCTTGTTAAAACTTACCTTGATAAAAGCGCCATTCACGGTCTTGGTGTTTTTGCGGACGAAGTTATTCGCAAAGGCACGAAGGTCTGGCGTTTCGTCGATGGCTTCGACAGGGTCTACTCGCCTACGCAATTCGCAAAATTGCCCAAACCGGCGCGGGATTATATCTGGAACTACGGATACCGAGTGGATGGCGAAATCCTTCTGACCATCGATCACGATCACCATATGAATCATTCAGACAATGCCAACACCCATTGGCACAACGGCCACATCGTTGCACGTCGCACCATTCATAAAGGCGAAGAAATTACCAATGACTATCGGGAATTCGATGCCGGATTTTGTGCGGCGTTCTTGGGAACGAAACGACGCCACCGTAGCCGCGCGCCTTAAGGTCGCGTCACTACCCCGCCCGCTAGTGGCTTCGGTGCTCCCGTCGTCTTGCGGAAAGTAACTGCTCATCAGTCCGATGACCCTGACAGCCCCCAACTCAGACCCCTTCAGTTGAATCCGATGCCGGACCTGTTACACCACCCAAGGACGAAAGCGACAAGGCCGAGCCGAGAAACTCAGCAATGAGCGCCTATAAATCCGATTTTCTTAATATTTTGGCCGAGCGCGGGTTCATCCACCAGTTCTCGGAGCCGGAGGTACTGGATGCGCGCGCGAAGGCGGGCGCAATTACCGCCTATATCGGCTTCGATTGCACGGCGGCCTCGCTGCACATCGGCTCTTTGTTACCAATCATGATGCTCTATTGGCTACAGCAAACCGGACATCGGCCGATCGCGCTTATGGGCGGCGGTACAACGCGCGTCGGCGACCCATCCGGCAAGGATGAAACCCGCCGCGTTCTCACAGATGAGATCATCAACGAAAACCTCAAAGGCATCCGCGGGATTTTTTCTAAATTTCTAAAGTTTGAAGGCTCCGGCGGCAACGCAGTCATGAGCAACAACGCCGACTGGCTCAACAAGCTCAATTACATTGACTTCCTCCGCGACGTTGGCCGGCATTTTTCTGTCAACCGCATGCTATCCTTTGATTCGGTGAAGCTGAGACTCGACCGCCACCAGGAATTGTCGTTCCTCGAGTTCAACTACATGATTTTGCAGGCCTACGATTTCATCGAGCTAAACAAACGATACAACTGCATTCTGCAGATGGGCGGTTCGGATCAGTGGGGCAACATCATCAATGGTATCGACCTGGGGCGCCGCATGCTGAATGCGCAGTTATTTGCGCTCACGGCTCCGCTGATCACAACGTCCTCCGGCGCCAAGATGGGAAAGACAGCAGCCGGCGCGGTGTGGCTGAACGGCGATCTCGTGAGCCCTTATGATTACTGGCAATACTGGCGCAATACCGAGGACGGCGATGTCGCGCGTTTTCTCAAGATATTCACGGTGCTGCCGCTCGACGAGATCGCGCGTTTGGCCTCGCTCAAGGGCAACGAGATCAATGAGGCGAAAAAAGTGCTCGCCACGGAAGCAACCGCGCTCTTGCATGGACGCACGGCCGCTGATCAGGCCGCCAAGACAGCTCTAACCACTTTTGAGCAAGGCGGCATGGGCGATAACTTGCCAACGATAGAAGTCAAAATCGGAGATGGAATTCTAGCCACAAGCACAAAAATAGGATTTTCGAGTTCGAACAGCCAAGCGCGCCAGTTTATAAAAGATGGTGCAATATATTTAGGGGACGAAAAAATTACCGATCCAAATTACAGACTTAGCGCCGAAGATTTTGATCAGGATGGCCGCGTTCCTCTGCGCATCGGCACAAAAAAACGAGGAATATTGACGCGCGCCTCAGAGTAGAGCGGCGCGGCCGGTCTAGCGCGTCGGCGGTAGAAAATTGGGATCAAACGTTCCCGGCGACGGGATGAATTTGCGCAAAATTCCGGGCGCAATCGCGCTGACCGGGTTGACTGTAATACGCGGACCGCTAGGCGGCCCGACCGCCTCATAATTGAGGCCGAGTAACCCCTCTTTGTTGCCCCCTCCCACAAAGAGGCCAACAATCGGGATTTGCCCGAACATATTGTTGAGGCCGTAGAACGGCACGAAGGTGCCACGCAAATGAACTTCATCACGCGTGTAATCGATATTCCCTTCTACTGTCGCGCCCACGAGCGGCCCACGCACGATGCCTTCATGAACCGCCGTCTTGCCTGGAAAACGCGTGAAGTCGGCGCGCATCTCACTAAAATCAATTCCGCCGGTCCCGGCCACCCCCGGCGCTCCTGATACCACCCTGTCGAGCGCATGCTCTCCGCGTACGGCGAAACTTCGGATATAGAGCGTCCCAATCTGCGGCGACTGCTCTTGCGTTGGAGGGTCCAGCGCGACCCACATTTGTCCACCGAACATGCGCGGATACATGTCTGTAAACCGGAACAACGAGCCGGCATCATCTGTCTCGAAATAGATAACCTGATGGTTGTCGCGCGCACGCACGCGCAGATCGCCGTTGAGTGGCGTATCGCGGCCGATCTTGCTCGTCATCACGAAATTACGTATCCGGCCGCCGCGTCGCGACAATCTCAGATCGAGGCCACGCAAAGTCTCGCCGTTGTGACCGGCTACGGTGCCGAGCTTGACGTCGAGATCGAGGTCCTCCTGCTTTTGCTTGGTTTTGTCAGCCGAGGCCAATGACGACTTCACAAAATTTCGACCGTCATAAATATCGCCGCGCATCGCTACACGCAGCGCGCCGTCAGTGCCGCGATCGGCCTTCAAGGTGAGCTTGTCCCCATCGGACAGAGCGAAAACAGGGAAATTTGCCGACACAATATCGTTCGCGCTATCGAATTCAACCGAGCCGCGCACAGTCGCGCCCGAACCGTCGATGCTTAAGTCGTCGAAACGAACCGTTTTACTGGTCTTCATCATAGTATAGGTCGCCCGCGCAGGCCTGCCGGCTGGTTTTACCCAGCCAGGCAAAAGATTGTCGATCTTCACGGGCGTAAGATCTGCCTCCACGCTCATGCCGTCGTCGCTCACGCTATCGCCGACACGGCTAACGACCTTGATGGGAATAGCGCCGATGACTGTGGAGCCGAGATCCATACCGAGCCGGCGACGCGCGGCATCGTCTATCGTCGATTGCATGCGCAGTTCGGCGTCGGCATCACCCTTCTGCTTGCGCAGGTCGATCGTAGCGGGAGTACCGTTTATTTTCACGTCGCCTTTGATTTGAAAACCATCACTTGTTGCCGCCGCCGTGAGGGTCGCGGCCTCGACCTTTTGGCCAAGCAGCATTTTATCGGCAGCAAAATTTGTAAGGTCCGCGTTGATCGTGTAGCTCGAAGCATCCTCCGGCATTGGTTTTGCGATCGCCAATTTGACCATAACCTGAGCGGCAATCGTGCCGCGAGTCGATGCCGGATCGAGCGTAATGCCGACCTCGTCGTGCAATCCGTCGCTCGCAAGCAGCGCGGCAGCAGCCGGCATGCCACCGTCGATACGAAAGCTCGCACGCGCCGGCGCTGGTTTGGGATGGGTATCGGGCACCTCGAACACGCCTCCGGCAATACTGAGTTTTCGCCCCGGCGCAGCCTCAACTGTGCCGCGGCCGAGATTGACGACGGCATTACGACCGACGATGCGTAGAGTGAGGTCGGCATCTCGAATGGGCGGTAAATTCGCAATTGGACGTGCCGTTGTTCCGCTGGTCTCGATATCGACGGATAGCCCGTCGTCAGGAATTGGCGGGCCATTGTGCTTGAAGTCTGCCAAGGGCGCGTTGCCTGCAATCACGACGCGCTCGACCATTCCACCGGAAATATGTTCGTCGACCCACGTCCGGACATTGACGGCGGCAAAAAACGGCCAAAGCCGCTTCAGCGCCGACACGGGCATGTGCGTGCCTGCAACGCCGAAAGCAACATGCGGTTCGGCACCCGCATAGTCCAGACTTCCGGTGACAGCCATCCCGATATTGTGCGACGGACGAGTATCTATGCGACTGAGATCGCCTTGTTCGACGTCAATGCGTTTTCGGGTCGTATCGATGCGCGCGCGTACGGCCACGCGGTTAATGGCTATCCCCTCCTCATCCGCCGTTGCGCCAGGCGCAAGGATGACCGGATCAATCACAGTGTCGCCTCGCGTCACGCCGAGGAGCCAGGTGCCGCTCTGATCGGACGGCGCCTCCAAGGTGGCGCGCATGGTAAATTGATTTCCGCCCGATTGAATCTGAAATGGCACGATCAAGCTGTGGCGCCGGGCGTCCCAATTGAAGCGGAAATCTGCGTGATCGATGTTGACACTAACTTGGTCGAATTCTTGATCGATGATGGTCCCGGCGTCGGAGACGAGCTGTCCTTGCACCAGTTGCGGCGTCCCGTCCGGCGAAATCTCGGCGCGAATGCTCGCCGACAGCGGCAGGTCGACATCGAAATTGGCTGTGTTGAATCGCAGCGCCAACAGGATATCGCGCGTGGAAACCTTCCGCGCCTCGATTCCTATCGCGCGCGAGCCATCGGTGAGCGGGCGCATCGCCGCAGTCAGCACCCACGGGCGTTCGAGATTATCGGATTCGAGCCGAAAAATTACGCCACCCTGTCGCGGCCGCGTCAGGCTCACATTGATGCCATCAAACTTCCATTGCTTACCGCTGCGCCGGTCGTCAACAACCAGATTTCCGTTTTTGAGACCAAGTTCGCGCAGATCATGGCCGTCAAGGCCGGTCGCACCGACAGCATCGATCCGCGCCATGATGGCCGCGAGGTTTTGAAACTCTGCATGTAGAGGCGCGGCAGCAGAACCCGACTCTGTGACCGGCGAAGGCCCGATGGTCGGCGCAGCCGTGGCGATCGGCCGCTTGTCAGCGCCAGCGAATACGGTGAGGCGGCCGTCCATCTCAATGCGCACCGACATTTCGGCCCCAACGAGGTTGAGGCTTTGAGCGCGCAACCGCCCCATCAGGAGACTTCTGCCCGAAAGGCCGACTTCGGCTTTTGGCGCACTCGCGACCACTGTACCGTCGGCATCGCGCACAACGATATCGCGCAAGCGTAGCGATGTGCGGCCCCTCTCGCGCTCGAGCTGGGTTCCTCCGACGGCCACGCTATGACTGCCGCCGAAGTTCTCCTCGATCGCTGCCTTCAACCATGGCGTCGCCAGGTCGAATTCGATCGGTCCGTTGGACAGCCGCCACCACAGACCGAGCACCGCAACCGTCACGACCGCAACGCAGATCGCTGAGCCCCAGAGCACCCGCCGCAAGAAGCGGGAGCGAACCAAGTTGAGGGCCTTGCGGCGCAACCCGCTCCAGCGCCGGTGACTGAGCCCATAACCCGCGCGTCGTCGATGCGACGCATGACCCACAGCGACGGCGTGGGCGCGCTGTCCGTGCTCCTGCTCGGTACCTTTCATGCTCTAGCTCGCGCCCATCGTCTGACGCAACATGCGGATCGCACCGGCGGCCAGACCAACAGCTGGCGCGGCTTACGGCACATATCTGTGGAACCCGTTGCGCCCCTCCGACGCAAATGGCATGTGCGACATGACCGCCCGAAAACGACGAAAGGAAGGCACATGGAGCGAGAGCTTATTGCGGGGGCGAAGGCCCCGGCCTTCACGCTGCCGCGGGATGGGGGCGGCAAAGTCTCGCTAAAAGATTTCAAGGGCGGCAACCTCGTCCTTTATTTCTATCCCAAGGCGGACACGCCCGGCTGCACCCAGGAAGCGGTCGCATTCTCGCGGTTACGCGCCAAATTCGCCAAGACCGGTACCGCGGTTCTCGGGGTTTCGGCCGATCCGGTGCGGGCACAGGAGAAATTCAAATCCAAACACAATCTCGCCATCGCGCTTGGGTCCGATGAAACCAAAAATATGCTCGCAGCTTATGGGGCTTGGGGCGAGAAATCGATGTATGGGCGCAAGTACATGGGCGTCATCCGCAAGACCTTCCTGATCGACGCGGCTGGCCGCATCGTTCGGATTTGGCCGAAAGTGCGGGTGCCTGGACACGCCGAAGAGGTGCTGTCAGCCATCCGCGGCCTATAATCCCCAGCAATTCCTAGTGAATCATAGTTATACCCTACCGGGATTACGGGTTTCTTAACCATATCCGATTGATATCGATCTAGCTGGACCGCGGCGCGACCACGGCCGAACCGGCGCGGAGCATCGATGTCGCATTCGTCCTCATCGTACTACCAGACTGCCGACCATGCGGTCCGCCATGCGCAACCACGGGCGCAATCGGCCGCCGCAATTTCTCGCCATCTGCACCGCAGTCACGACGGTTACACGCTCACGCATGCCGGGCGCCAGATCCGCATTGGACCGGTCGCGTTCTGGATCGTGGTTGGCGCGCTGGTCATTATGGCGGTTTGGTCGATCGCGACCGGCACGTATTTCACGTTTCGCGACAATGTCCTCACGCGTTTGATCGGCCGGCAGGCCGAGATGCAATTTGCCTATGAGGACCGTATCGCTGAATTGCGTGCACAGGTCGACCGCATCATGAGCCGCCAATTACTTGATCAGGAGCAGTTCGAGAAAAAACTCAACACTCTACTTCAGCGTCAGACCGCGTTGGAGCAACGCACCTTGGCGCTTACCGGCGACCTGTCCACAACCGGCACAATCAAGCCGGCACGCATCGGGCTGCCCGGGGTAACGCCTGCTGAAAAGCCGACGCGAGCGTCACCGATCAATGACACTGTGATCTTCGTTGCACCGTCGGACCGCGAGGCGCGCCTGCAGTCGCGCGAGTTGCCGACGAGCGCGACACGTATCGCGGAACGCACCACTGCCGACGGCCTAAATGGCATGCTCGCGCGCATTTCACTTTCACTCGACAAGGTCGAGCAAAGGCAGGCCGCGACACTCACCGATCTAGAAGAACGCATTGGCACAAGAGCACGCCGGATACGCAGCGTTCTGGCCGACCTCGGAATCGATAATGGCCACGCATCTGCCGAACGGGCAGTTGGAGGGCCGTTTGTTCCGGTCAAGCTGCCACAATCGGGCGCCAGCGCCTTCGAACGCCAACTCTACCGCATCAACATCGCCCGCGCGCAGATCGACCAATACAGCCACAAACTGGTGGCCGTGCCAGTCCGAAAGCCCGTAATCGGCGAAGTGGATATGAGTTCGCCGTTCGGCATGCGCATGGATCCCTTTTTAGGCCGTCCGGCGGTCCATACCGGCATCGATCTACGCGGGGAAGTGGGCGAGCCCGTACGCGCAACAGCCACCGGCCGCGTGACCATTGCCGGCCGCGAGGGCGGCTACGGCAACATGGTGGAAATCAGTCACGGAA
>DASSLE010000259.1:0-22509 GCA_035689725.1 Pseudolabrys sp. | reverse complement strand
GCCATGATCATTCCTGGCGTGCAGAAGCCGCACTGGAGACCATGGTGCTCGCGGAAAGCCTCCTGCATGGGATGCAGCGGGCCGTTCGGCTCAGCCAAACCCTCAATGGTGGTGATTTTGGCGCCCTCACATTGCAATGCGAGGGTGGTGCAAGACTTGGCCGCAATGCCATCGACATGGACGACGCAAGCGCCGCACTGCGAGGTGTCGCAGCCAACGTGGGTGCCGGTCAGCCTCAGATTCTCGCGCAGAAACTGCACCAGCAAGGTGCGCGCTTCGACGTCGCCGGTGACAGCTTTGCCGTTCACCGTCATGGATACGGCAGGCATGACCTTCCTCCCAATTTGGGGCCAAAGGCCCTCTTTTCGCCCCCATCGACCCGGACGGCGGCTGTTCATCCACAAAATCGAGCCGATTTCAGCCCAATTGCACCTTAGAACACAAATAAGTCTGAACCCCGATCACGGGCCCGGTCAAGGGATTCAAAAGGCGAAATCCGATTCAACCTGAAGTGATCGCCCCATCATGGGGTTGCAACGGTCGAGGCAAACTTTTGAAAAAAATCATCGGCAATCTTCTTGGCGGCGCCATTCACTAGGCGCTGCCCGAGCTGGGCGAGCTTGCCCCCGATTTGCGCCTCGACGTTGTAAGTGAGCAGCGTGCCCCCGTCCTTTTCGGTGAGCGCGACAGTCGCCCCGCCTTTCGCAAAGCCGGCGACCCCGCCATCACCCTCGCCAGAAATCCTGTAACCGTTGGGCGGGTTGAGGTCGGTCAGGTGAACCTTGCCTTTGAAGCGCGCCTTAACCGGGCCAATCTTGGTAGTCGCGACCGCCTGAAATTCCGTATCCGAGGTTTTGTTGAGCTCCTCGCAACCTGGAATGCAGGCCTTCAGCACGTCCGGGTCGTTGAGCTTCGCCCACACCACTTCACGGCTGGCCGGTAGTTGGACCTCGCCCGTCATCGTCATCGCCATCGGCGTTGTCTCCTCACAAACCGGCACGATGCCGGGCCTTATATTGAGGACTTAAGCCCTAGCGGAGCTGCTGAAAAGAGCTTTGCAGCCGCCCCGGACCGCATTAAGGGTTGGCCGCAAGACAAGAGCCAAAGGTTGGGGAGGAAACTGATGCCGATGATCAACGCCGATGACGGCTGCCCGATCCATATCCAGGTCGAGGGTCGCGACGGTGCACCCGTGCTGATGCTATCGAACTCACTCGGCACCAATCTGCATATGTGGGACGACCAAACTCCGGAATTCACGAAACGCTTCCGGGTCGTGCGCTACGACCGCCGCGGCCATGGCAAGTCTGGCGTGCCAAAAGGCCCCTATTCCATGGAGCGGTTCGGCCGCGACGTGCTTTCGGTACTCGACGCGCTCAAGATCAAGAAGACCAACTGGTGCGGGCTATCGATGGGCGGCATGGTCGGACAATGGCTCGGCGCCAATGCGCCTGACCGCGTCGAGAAACTCGTCCTCTCCAATACGAATTTTAACTACGCCGACAAGACGCCATGGGCCGACCGCATCAAGTTCGTGCAGGAAAAAGGTCTCGGCGAACTCGTTGATCCAAATATGGAGCGCTGGTTCACCAAGGGTTTCCGTGATCGATCACCGCAAGTGATCGCACGCATGAAAGAGATCTTCCTAGCGACCAATCCGGTCGGCTACATCGCCAGCTGCGAAGCAATCCGTGACATGGATTTCACCGCCTCCAATCCGCGCATCAGTGCGCCGACTTTGGTGATCGTCGGCAATCAGGACCCAGCAACGCCGCCGGCGGCCGGCGAAGCCATCGCAAAGCAGATCAAGGACGCCAAGGTTGCCGCGCTCGACGCCGCGCATATCGCGAACATGGAGCAGCCGAAACTCTACACCGAGACCGTACTCAATTTCCTCAGCGCCTAGGAGTTACTCCGATGGACGACAAGGAACGCCACGAACGCGGGATGGCCAAGCGTCGCAAGGTGCTTGGCAACGCCTGGGTCGATCGCGCAAATGCGAAAAAGACAGCGTTCAATGAGGAATTCCAGGATTTTATAACGCGCGCCGCCTGGGGCGAGATCTGGACACGTCCACACTACGACGAGCGCACGCGGCGCATTCTGGTGATCGGCACCATGCTCGCCCTCGACAAATGGGAGGAATTTCGCATGCATGTGCGCGCAGCGCTCGCCGAGGGCGGATTTACGCCAGACGACATCAAGGAGATCATTTTACAGCAGGCAATCTATTGTGGCGTGCCGGCCGCCAACCACGCATTCAAGGAGGCTGCCGAAGTGATCGCCGAGGTAGCCAAGGCTAAATAGCCATCACGCGCCAGTGACACCCTCGTCATTTCGGGTTGAAAGAGATTCAATGCTAGCCATGGCCCATCACTGCGGGGGAGGACACCATGGCCAAGGTCACCGTGCGCAAGGGCATGCCGAGCGTCCAGCTCGACAAGGCTGAATTCAAAAAGCGCTTTCTGACCAAATTCTACGATCCGGATTACGACCCGCTTAAGCGCGACCTCGACAGGATTGTCGATACCGCGTGGATCACCTACGACGAGTACCACAAGACTCCGCGCACCCGAAAAGCCGGTCCAGGCTTCGCCGATCCCAAATTTGATCTTCCGATCGAATGGCTGGCAACGCGCGCCAACATCCAGGAAGCCGAGCGCAAGCAGAAGAATCCGAAATCACCCTCGCGCATCCTGATCGTCAACGGTTCCTCGCGTAGCGAGCATACCTGCCCGGGTGAAATGTCAAAGACCTACCGAATGGTCATGCTCGCGCAGCAGGCGATCGAGACGGCGCGCGGCTTTGAGGCCGAGGTGCTGGATCTGTCACGGCTTACTTCCGAATACGGCCGCGTTATCTACCCCTGCAAAGCCTGCGTTTCGACAGCGCAACCGCTCTGTCATTGGCCTTGTACCTGTTATCCAAATCACGCGCTCGGACAGGCCGGCGACTGGATGGCGGAAATTTATCCGAAGTGGGTAGCCGCGCACGGCATCATGATTATCTGCCCGGTCAATTGGTATCAGGCGCCCTCCTCGCTGAAACTGCTGATCGATAGGCTTGTCTGCGCCGACGGCGGCAACCCGGATCCGACCTCCACGGGCGGCAAAGACCCCGCCAAGGCCAAGGCGCTGGAGCTCAAGGGCTGGCCCTATCCACGTCATCTCGAGGGCCGTGTATTCGCGGTGGTTGTGCATGGCGATGCTGCCGGCACCGAGAACCTGCGGCGTATTCTGTCGGATTGGCTGCAGGATATCGGCCTGCTTCCGTCAGGCCACCAGAGCCAGATCGACCGCTATGTCGGTTATCTGACGCCCTACGCCACCGCCCATAACGATCTCGATCGCGACACCGACTTCCAGCAGGACGTGCGCAATGCCGCGCTCGCTCTGGTGCAGGCGGTCAAAGATCGACGCAGCGGAAAATTACAGCCGCCGGATCGCGGCCTGCATGAGGCGCGCCCAAAATAACGATCAGACCGCGTATTAGTCAGCGCTGGCGCCAGATCGAAAACCAAGTGGTCCTCCGCGCGGTGGCGGGAACGGGTTCCTTGGATGCATCTGAACGAAGGTAGCTGCGCTCAACGATGCAAAGCGCAACCGCGAGGCCAGCAAACAGAAGCTGGAACGCGTGTTCGCGCATGAGACCAACGCTGTTCGACCAGGCTGCCGGGCCGACCGAGATTATAGTGATCGGCACCACCAGGATAAGACCGGCTTCCAGGATTTCCGAATTCGGTTCACCGCGTGTCATGCAGCGCACGCGGTCAGCAATGTGTATCGCACAGATGCAGGCAACCGCGAGTTTGAGCGTTCCGAAAAAAGCGGCGAGCTTGATCAGCCCGATTGGGCCGAGACCAAATAGACGCCCGATGTCGAAAATAAACTGAGAGCACCACACATCTTCGAGGCCGTAGCTCGGCGAGGTGAAAATGCGGAACGCATCGTAGCCCCAGAACAGGGTGAAATAGAGTGAAATCGCGACAATCATGGCCACGGCGGCAATCGATATTCTTTGCATGGTCTGGTCCTCACCGAGGCTCCATGTGTAACCGCTTAAACGCCAATTTCAAAAGAAACCAAAAGTTTTACCTTACTTGTTAGCCGCTTAACCTTGGGCGATTAACCATGCGACGCGCACTAAGTCAGCCCCCGCGTCCGTCGCGGAACGCCTGCGGCGTCGTCCCGGTCTGCTTGCGAAAAAAGCGGGTGAAGTGTGAGGGATCCGAAAAAGCGAGGTCGTAGGCAATTTCGTGAATTGCCTGATTGCTGAACACGAGTTGCCGCTTGGCCTCTGTCAAAACACGCTGGCGGATCAGGTGACCCGCCGTCACGCCCGTTGCACGTTTGACATGATCATTGAGCCGGTCGGGCGTCATCGCCAATTTTTCGGCATAAAAGCTGATCATGCGCTCCTTTCGGAAATGCTCATCGAGCAGCCGCCGCAACTCGTCGACCCGCACATCCGCACGCGAAAGCGTGACCGCGCCGCTACGCGCACGGCTTACCCCAAGCCGCACCACTTCGATGGCAATAAGTGCAAGCAGCCCACGCATCGCCAGGCGATAGCCTTCGCGCGCGAGCGAACTCTCTTCAAATAAATCGGCACACAGCGCCGACACGCGCTTGGCCTCCACCGCATTCGCGAGGGGTAGCAGCGGCTCCACCGCCACCGCTTTCAGCCGCGCCAGCGCCTCGCCCGACTGGTCGCCGAGCGCATCAGCGACATCCTCGGTGAAACTTACCACCCACCCGTCGGTAACCTTGGGGGTGAAACGAAAGCCGTGCGCGGTCGTGGCTGGCACCAAAATCACGGCAGGTGCAGTGAATCGGGCCGTGGCGGTCTCGAAGCTCATTTCGCCGCCACCCTTCTCGATCAGCAATACCTGAAACAGATTCCGGTGACGGTGCGCTCGGATCGTCCAATCATGGACGGAAGAACGCGAAGCGATAGTTTCGATATGAATGAAATCAAAAGCAGAATCGTCCGGCGGATCGCCGTACAAATGAAATAGCGGCAGCGCCGACACGGTCGTCATGTAGGAAGCATATTCGAGCTGGCCTATGAAGGCCAACATCCGATGTGCCGAAAAAAATGAAAAGCCCCGCCTCGCGGCGGGGCTTTCCCGATTTCTCTTCGCCAGCTCAGCGGTTCTGCTGATTTTGCTGGCCACCCTGGTGCTGGCCACCCTGCTGTTGCTGGCCGGGCTTCTGCTGTCCGCCGCCCTGCTGACCGGGCTTCTGCTGACCACCTTGCTGCTGCTGGCCAGGCTTCTGGTTTGGATTTTGATTCATTTTACATTCCTCTCCAATATTGGTTTGAAGCGCCATTTCGATCAGTCGCGCCCATGGCGAGTGGCAATGCGCGACCGCTGTATTTGTTCCGTGCACGTGCATGTTCAACTTTGAAACAAAATGTGTTTGGAACCTGGCGTAGGGCCCGATGTGTTCCCTGTAACAACAGGAGAACCAATGATGGGACGCTATCTTCTACTGTGGCTGCTTGGGATACCAATTCCTATTCTGGCGTTGATTTGGATCTTTGGCGGCCTGCACTAATCGCAACGTCAACGCCGCGAGTGGCATTGTTCCGAAATGGCTGTGTCAGCAGTCGGATGATGTTAAGCTCCGCGACGTCGCGGAAAATTGGCAAGCCGACTACCATACGATCTTCGCCGGCGGTCGGCCTGGGGCAATAGGTACCTAACAAGCGGTCCCACCACGGCAAATTGAATCCGAAATTGCTGTCGGTTTCCGCGCGTTCGATCGAGTGATGCACCTGATGCATCTGGGGGGTTACCACGATCCAACGTGCAATTCGTTCCAGCTGCGGCGATATTGCGACATTGCTGTGATTGAACATCGATGTGGCGTTAAGCAGAACCTCGAAGGTCAGCACGGCCATCGCCGGTACGCCGAGCGCTGCCACGGCAGCGATCTTGATCGCAAGCGAGAGCAAAATTTCCAGCGGATGAAAGCGCACGCCGGTGGTCACGTCGATATCGAGGTCGGCGTGGTGCATGCGATGGAGTCGCCACAAGGCGGGCACATAATGAAAAAGGCGATGCTGAATATAGATAACGAAATCGAGCGCAATGACTCCGCCTACAAGGGTCCCCCAATACGGTAATCCCAAAATCGGAAACAGGCCCCAACCGCGTTCCGACGCGATCAGCGCCACGCCAACCGCGGTGGTCGGCACCAGCAAACGCACTGTTATGATGTCGATCGCTAGAATACCGAGATTATTGGCCCAGCGTGGCTGGCGACCGACGCCAAGCCGGCGTCGCGGGGCGAACCACTCCCACAGCGCCATGCCCGCAAAAACTACGGTATAGCAGCCGACGCGTACGACGATTTCCAGGCTAGGCGACAAGGCGACCCTCTTGCGGCATTTGGACTTAATAACACATCGTCGGCGTAGCGTTGCCGCTCAGTCCACGCCCTGTTAAGCCTTTGCCATCGACCCATCGGTCGTCAGCCGGACGACATCGGGAAGGCGCAGGGACGGGATGGAAGTATTCCTCCAGCAGCTCATCAACGGCATCACACTCGGCTCAATCTACGGCCTGATCGCCATCGGCTACACCATGGTGTTCGGCATTATCGGCATGGTGAACTTCGCGCATGGCGATGTTTTCATGGTGTCGGCTTTCATCGCCTTGGTCGCCTTCCTGCTTCTCGTGAGTTTCCTTGGGATAACCTCGATCGCGCTCGCACTCTTCATCGTGCTGATTGTAGCAATGCTGTTCACGTCCCTGGTCAACTGGGTGATCGAGCGGCTTGCTTACCGACCACTGCGCGGCTCATTCCGGCTGGCGCCATTGATCTCGGCGATCGGCATGTCGATTTTCCTGTCGAATTTCGTTCAGGTGACGCAAGGACCGCGCAACAAGTCGATCCCACCCATGGTGCAAGGCGAGTTCGTGCTGTTTACGAAAAACGACTATCCGGTCACTCTCTCGCTCAAGCAGCTCATCATCTGGGTCGTCACGGCGGTCTTGCTCGCCTGTTTCTGGTATCTCGTCACCAAAACTCGCCTCGGCCGCGCACAACGGGCGTGCGAGCAGGACCAGAAGATGGCGGCTCTGGTTGGTGTCGACGTCGACCGCACTATCTCGATGACTTTCGTGATTGCGGCTGCGCTGGCCGCCGTCGCCGGCACCCTGTACCTGATGTACTACGGCGTCGTGAGTTTCTCCGACGGCTTCGTTCCAGGTGTGAAAGCATTTACCGCTGCCGTACTGGGTGGCATTGGGTCACTGCCGGGCGCCGTTATTGGCGGTATATTGATCGGTCTAATCGAGACCATGTGGTCGGCATATTTTTCCATCGACTACAAAGACGTTGCCGCCTTTTCAGTTCTGGCGATCACCTTGATCTTCCTGCCGCAAGGCCTGTTTGGCCGCCCGGATGTCGAGAAGGTCTGATATGGCGGACGGCGCGCAAGACAAGCGCGTCGATACCACTCGCGCGATTCGCGACGCGGGCGTCACCGCCCTGCTCGCTTTCGGCCTGTTCCTGCCGCTGGTCGGTTTCGAAACCGTTACCAACGTTCGCAACGACCTGATTCTGACCACGCGTTGGCCACTGCTACTCGCCATTGTCGTAATTGTCGGACTCGGTCGTCTCGCTTACTCGCTCGCGATCGAACCGTGGCTAAGAGACCGCGTGCTACGGCCCCGAACGGCAACTCCGCAGTGGCGCATGCAGATCGGCAAATGGGTCATTCCGTTTGCCATCGGATTCGTTGTTGCCTATCCGGCGATCGTAATCGCTACCGCGGGTTTTGGCCGCGCTGTGAAGTGGATCGATAATTTCGGAATTCAGATCTTCATCTACATAATGCTCGGATGGGGTCTGAATATCGTGGTCGGCCTCGCGGGACTGCTCGACCTCGGTTATGTCGCCTTTTACGCTGTGGGCGCCTACTCTTACGCGCTGCTCGCCAAGACCTTCGGTTTTTCTTTTTGGATACTGCTGCCGCTCGCCGGCGTCCTCGCCTCGTTCTGGGGAATCCTTCTTGGCTTTCCAGTGCTGCGGTTGCGCGGCGACTATCTCGCCATCGTCACACTCGCCTTCGGCGAAATCATCCGCATCGTGCTCATAAACTGGGTGGACTTGACCAATGGCTATGCCGGCATCACCGGTATCCCACGTCCAACGTTCTTCGGCATTCCGTTCAACGCCAATGAAGGCGGCTTCGCCGCAGTGTTCGGGCTGGAATTTTCACCGATCTATCGCACCATCTTCCTCTACTACTTGATCCTCGCCTTGGCCTTGCTCACAGCATTCGTCACGGTGCGCCTACGGCGCCTGCCGGTCGGACGCGCCTGGGAGGCGTTGCGCGAAGACGAAATCGCCTGCCGCTCGCTCGGAATCAATACGACCAATACCAAGCTTACCGCCTTTGCCATGGGCGCGATGTTCGCGGGCTTTGCCGGCTCATTCTTTGCCGCGCGGCAAGGCTTCATCTCGCCCGACTCGTTTACGTTTCTGGAGTCCGCGACAATTCTTTCCATTGTCGTGCTTGGCGGCATGGGCAGCCAGATCGGCGTCGCCATCGCCGCCATTGTTATGATCGGCGGCACGGAAATCATGCGTGAGCTCGATTTCCTTAAATTAATTTTCGGATCTACCTTCGACCCAACGCAGTACCGAATGCTTCTGTTCGGGCTCGCCATGGTGCTGATCATGATCTGGCGGCCGCGAGGTCTGATTGCAACGCGCGAGCCATCAATCGTTCTAAAAGAGCGCAAGACTATCGGCACCGACCTCGTCAAGGAAGGGCACGGCTGATGCCGGGCTCAGATGACATGCTGCTGCAGGTGGAGCATTTGACCATGCGCTTTGGCGGCCTCGTCGCAGTGGAAGATCTTTCGTTTTCTGCCCGGCAAGGCGAGATCACGGCGCTGATCGGACCCAACGGTGCGGGCAAGACCACGGTGTTCAACTGCATCACCGGCTTCTACAAGCCGACTGAGGGACGTCTCGTACTTCGCCACGGCGATCCCACTGCTTGGGACTGGCTCGATACGCTTACCGACAGTGGCGAGCGCAGTATCATACGCGCAGCTAGCGGACTCTATTTGCTGGAACGGATGCCCGACTATCTTGTTGCACAAAAGGCGCGGGTCGCGCGCACGTTCCAGAATATCCGGCTTTTTCCAGGCATGACGGTGTTGGAAAATCTGCTAGTCGCCCAACACAACCGCCTGATGCTCGCATCAGGTTACACTCTTCTCGGCGTCCTCGGCTTTCCCTCCTTTGCCAAGGCCGAGCGCGCAGCGGTCGAACAGGCGCGAGAATGGCTAGACAGGGTTGGCCTTACCGGGCGCGCCGACGACGCCGCGGGCGACTTGCCCTACGGCGCACAGCGTCGTCTCGAAATCGCGCGCGCCATGTGCACCAAACCGGTTTTGCTTTGCCTCGATGAACCGGCGGCCGGGCTCAACCCGCGCGAGAGCGCCCAGCTCAACGATCTTCTGCTTGCAATCCGCGAACAACACGGCATTTCGATTCTGCTGATCGAGCACGACATGTCAGTGGTCATGGAAATTTCCGACCACGTGGTCGTGCTTGATTATGGCGTCAAGATCGCCGACGGGCCACCGGCTGCCATCCGCGACAACCCGAAAGTCATCGCCGCCTATCTCGGTGTCGCCGACAAGGACCTCACCAACGTCGAGGCGGAGGTCGGGCTATGACAATGCGGCTGCTCACAGTACGCGGTGTGAAAACCTACTACGGCCGCGTGATGGCGCTCAAAGGCGTCGATCTCGATGTCAACGAAGGAGAGATTGTCACTTTGATCGGCGCCAATGGCGCTGGCAAGTCCACGCTGATGATGACCGTCTGCGGCAATCCGCGCGCGCGCGAGGGCACGATTGAATTTGCCGGTCTCGATATCACCCGGTTGCCGACGCATGAGATTGCGCGCCTCAAGCTTGCACAGGCACCGGAAGGCCGCCGCATTTTTTCGCGCATGACAGTGCTCGAAAACCTGCAAATGGGGTCGATCACCGCCGAGCCTACCGAATTTGCACGCGATCTCGATCGCGTGCTCGCCTTGTTTCCACGGCTGAGCCAGCGCATCGGCCAGCGCGGCGGCACGCTGTCGGGCGGAGAGCAGCAAATGCTCGCAATCGCCCGTGCATTGATGGCGCGGCCGCGCCTGTTGCTTCTCGACGAGCCGTCGCTCGGTCTCGCCCCGCTGGTCGTACGGCAGATCTTCGACGCCATCAAAGCGCTCAATGCCGAGAGCGGTCTAACTGTGTTCCTCGTCGAGCAGAACGCTTATCACGCGCTCAGGCTCGCCCACCGCGGCTACGTTATGGTCAATGGCCTGATCACCCTCGCGGGGACCGGACGAGAATTACTGGAGCGCTCCGATATCAAGTCGGCCTATCTCGAGGGAGGCCGACATTGAACGAAATTTCGACCGCCTTCTCTATCCCCGAACTGCTCTATGAAGAAGGCTCATTCGGCGTATTCCTGCTTGTCACGATCATTCTGGGCGGCGGGGCAGCGGCACTGGCTGGCCGGGCCATAGCCACGACCTGGCGGCCATGGTGGCAGGTTGTCGCATATGGCTTCATCCTGGCTGGCGCAGTTCGTTTCATTCATTTCAGCCTTTACGGCGGCACCTTTCTGTCGCTCCACTACTATCTGGTGGACGGGGCATTCTGCGTTGTCTTCTGCTTCCTTGGTTTTAGGGCCGCGCGTGCATCGCAAATGATCACGCAGTATCGCTGGCTCAACGAACCCGAAGGCCCGATGCGCTGGCGCCGCAAACTGCCCTGACGTAATATTGCTACGGACAAAAATGCCGGCTCCTGTTGGAGGGGGAACAATAGATGAAGAAGATCACGACGCTCGGCTTCGCGTTGAGCATTGCGATGGCCACCGCGGGAACGGCTGCGGCCCAGGTTAAATTCGGAGTAGGCGGGCCTATTACAGGGCCGAGTGCAGCGACTGGCGCGCAAATGAAGAATGGTGTCGACCAGGCTGCAATCGACATTAACGCTGCCGGAGGCATTCTCGGCCAGAAAATCACCGTTTCCTACGGAGACGACGTTTCCGATCCGAAACAGGGGGTATCGGTTGCCAATAAGTTTTCCGCCGACGGCGTCAAGTTCGTGATCGGCCACTACAATTCAGGCGTCACCATTCCCTCGTCCGAGGTCTACCAGGAAAACGGCATTCTCCAGATCACGCCGGCCTCAACGAACCCGACAGTGACTGAGCGCAAGATGTGGAACATTTTCCGCGTCTGCGGCCGTGACGACCAGCAAGGTCAAGTCGCCGGCGAATACATCGTGAAACATTTCAAAGACAAGAAAATCGCTGTCGTCCATGACAAGACGACATACGGAAAAGGTCTTGCCGATGAGACAAGAAAAGCGATGGCCAAAGGCGGGATGAAGGAAGTTCTCTACGAAGGCGTGAACACCGGCGAAAAGGACTATTCAGCGCTCGTGTCCAAGATCAAGCAGTCAGGCGCAGACCTGATTTATTGGGGCGGCCTCTACACTGAAGGCGGTTTGATCGTGCGCCAGATGCGCGACCAGGGTGTGAAGGCGCCGCTGATGGGCGGCGATGGCATCACCTCTGACGAGTTCGCATCAATCGGCGGACCCGGTGTTGAAGGCACGTTGATGACTTACGGTCCCGACCCGCGCAACAAGCCAGATGCCAAAAAGGTGGTGGAGGAATTCCGCGCGAAAAAATTCGAACCGGAAGCCTACACCCTGTACAGCTACGCCGGCGTGCAGATCATCAAGCAGGCCGCGGAAGCTGCCAAATCTCTCGACCCGAAGAAGGTCGCCGAGAAGATGCATTCCGGCATGCAATTCAAGACTGTGCTGGGCGATATCTCCTACGATAAGAAGGGCGATATCACAAAGCTCGACTACGTGATGTACATCTGGAAGAAGGATGCCAGCGGCAAGACTACCTACGTAGAGTGTCCTGGCTCCGATTGCAGCAAAATAAAATAAGCTATCGTATTTGCATCAGGAAAGCCCGCCATTTGGCGGGCTTTGTTTTTCAGCCGATCTTGCCAAGAACCGGAAAGGCTTCGAGCAACCACACGCTCATCAGATTGATGCTGCCGGTAAGGAACGCGATCCCGGTCAACACCAGCAGGGCTCCCATGGCCTGCTCCACGCGGTGGAGATAATTACGGAACCGCGAAAGAAATGCAGCGAACGGCTCGACCGCGAACGCAGCGGCGATGAATGGAATGCCGAGGCCGAGGGAATAGACCCCAAGCAGACTCGCACCTCTCGTCACCGTCTGCTCGGACGCAGCCACGGCAAGAATGGCGGCGAGAATCGGTCCGATGCACGGTGTCCAGCCAAAAGCAAAGGCGAGCCCGATCACATAGGCCCCCCACAGGCCAACTGGCTTGGCGACGTCAAGCCGCTTCTGCCGGTGCAACAACGCGATCGGCGTGACGCCGAGGAAGTGCAAGCCCATGATCACAATGACAATGCCGGCGATGATCGCGAGCGGACCCGAATAGGCACGAATGAGCGATCCGATGACGCTGGCGCTGGCGCCGAGCGCCACGAACACCGTGGAAAATCCAAGCACAAACAAAGCCGCCGCCACCACGGTCTCACGTTTGACCAGGGGCTCGGGCTCCTTGTCCGCAAAACGTTCGAGCGAGGTACCCGCCAGGTATACGAGATACGGTGGCACTAGCGGGAGCACGCAGGGCGATAGGAAGCTAACCAAACCCGCGATCAAAGCGGCTAGGAAGGTGACGTCGCCATTCATGGGGCTTAGATGCGCTGGCCAATGTGGCAATGGCAAGTCTGCTTTTTCCGTTGTGAACCTGACGTGATCGGTACGTGATCGAACGTCCCAAACGGTCATTGACGCGCCACGGCAAATCGTTTCCGCTTCTTCAAGGAGAAAATCGCCTTGCGCAATCTGATTACAGATGTTCCTGGCCTGCGGGTCGGCCATGCCGGCGATGCCAAGCTCGGCTCCGGGGCCACGGCTATCGTGTTTGACGCCCCTGTGGTGGCGAGCGTGGACGTACGCGGCGGGGGGCCCGGAACGCGCGAAACCGCCCTGCTCGATCCGGCGCAGACCGTGGAAGGCATCGACGCCATCGTATTGTCCGGCGGGTCCGCCTTTGGTCTCGACGCAGCATCGGGCGTACAGGCCTACATGCGCGAGCAGGGCCGCGGCTTCCGCATTCGCGATGCGCTGGTGCCTATCATTCCAGCCGCAATCATGTTCGATCTGCTCAATGGCGGCGACAAGAACTGGGGCCGCTATCCCCCCTATCGCGAACTCGGCTACGAAGCGGCAAAAATCGCCGCCACTGACTTAGCGCTCGGTAGCTTCGGCGCCGGCCTTGGCGCCACCACTGCCAATCTAAAGGGCGGCATTGGCTCTGCTTCTGCATTAACAAACGATGGCATCACTGTCGGCGCGCTGGTGGTTGTCAATGCCGTCGGCACGACAGTGATCGGCGACGGCCCGCATTTCTGGGCAGCGCCATTCGAGCACAACAACGAATTCGGTGGGCGCAAATGGCCCGCTCAAATTTCGCTCGCCGATCTCGCACTACGCGCCAAAGGCGGCCCAGCCGAAAACACCACGATCGCCGTCATCGCCACAGACGCGAAACTGAACAAGTCGCAATGCAACCGCCTCGCGGTTATGGCGCAGGACGGCTTTGCACGCGCCATCTATCCGGTTCACACGCCGCTCGACGGCGATGTCATCTTCGCGGCGGCAACCGGGGCCAAACCGCTTGAAGATCCGTATTATGGGCTGGCCGGGCTAGGCATGCTGGCTGCCAATGTGATGGCTCGCGCCATCGCGCGCGGTATTTATGAAGCAACCGCCTTACCATTTTCCGGCGCGCTGCCGAGCTGGCGCGATCGTTTCGGTTGAGAGGTAGAAACCGAACGCGTCGCTTTTGTGACTGGCCGTATCCACGAGTACGTCGATGTTCCTGCCGAGCGGCCTCGTTTCAGTCCGCGTTCTCGAAAGGCATGTTTTTCAACAGCTACGTTCGCCACCGCTATGATTTCCGAGAGAACACGGCGGCGCGCGCTATCTAAACCGTTCGGCACGATAGGGGGCGGGATCGCAAAACGGCGGCTCGCCAACCATCATCTCGGCGATCATGCGCCCGGTGGCGGGGCCAAGCGTAAGGCCCCAATGTGCGTGACCAATCGCTAGCCACAGCCCGGCGAGTGCCGGCGCGCGACCTATCACCGGTCGCGAATCCGGAAAGCAGGGCCGGCTGCCGAGCCAGGTTTTGTCGTCCGCGCGCTCACCCAGCGGAAACAACTCGCGTACCTTTGGCATCAATCGGTCGAATTGAACTGGAGTCGGCTTTGCATCGCGCGCGGCGAATTCGACGCCGGTGGTCATGCGAATGCCCTGCTCCATCGGCGTGATCAGATAACCAGCCTCGGCATCAAGCACGGGTCGCGATAGGCCAGCATTGTCCTTTGCGCGAAAATACCGGTGGTACCCACGCTTGACTGCGAGCGGCAGGCTCAAACCGAGCGTTTTGAGCAAGTCCGGCGTCCACGGCCCAAGCGCAATCACGCATTCAGCCGCGTCGAGCGCACCTTCGTCGGTCTCTACCCGCCAACGGTTGCCCGACCGGTGCAGCGACCGTGCATCGCCTGACAGAATAATGCCACCGAGCGCAGTAAAGCGCGCTGCATAGGCCCGCGTCACACCGAGCGGATTGCTCACACTCGCTGCCTGCGGCCAGAACACCGCATGCCCAAACACCGGATTAAGCGACGGCTCAAGCGCTTGCGCGCCGGCCGTGTCGAGCGCTTGTAGCGGCAAACCAAATTTCGCAGCGAGCTCGAATTCGGGGGCCACCGCGGCAAAACTCTTTTTGCCGCGATAAACCTTGAGCCAGCCGGTCTTGCGCAGGTATTTCGTCGCGCCGGCCTCAGCCATCAGCGCCTCGTGCTCGGCAACCGCGCGCGCGAAAAGTGGGCGGATCAACCGCGCCGTCTCGGCGAGTCGCTCCGGCTGCGACGCGGCGCGGAATGCCATCAACCAGGACGCAACCTGCGGCAGGAACGACAGGTGATAATTCGCCTCGCCCGCGCGCTTGAGCGCGATACGCATAAGAGCGCCAGCATCAGATGGAAATGCCGGCGGGAATATTGTGTTGCCTTCGATGATACCGGCGTTGCCATAAGAGGTTTGCTCGCCAACGGCGGCGCGATCGACCAATGCAACACTCAAGCCGCGCTTGGCGAGATGCATCGCTATCGATGTGCCGACAATGCCGGCTCCAAGAACCATTGTGTCGGTACGTGCCACGTCGGATCTCCTGCCGCTTGGCTCTTATATATGGATCGCGGCGGCCAAGAGCGCTATCAAGCCCAAGCACCCACCCGCGGCCGGAGTCATCCCTCAATGAAACTGGTTGGCGCCCTCGCGGCCGCGCTCAGTCTTGTCGGCCGCCACGGCACGCTTGTGGCGGCGGCCTCGATCTTCGTCGGGCTGGCGGTGCCGGGCCTTGCCGCGGCCTTCAAGCCCTATCTGGGCGAAGCAATCATAGCGATGCTCACGCTCGCGTTTCTTCGGGTCGACCCAGCCGAGTTGCGTCATCATTTTACGCGGCCTGGCCTGATTGCTGCCGCCACCGTATGGGCGATGCTGATCGTGCCGGCCATGCTCGGTATCGTGTTCCTAACTTTCGGGCTCGATCAGCGGATACCGGGTCTCTACTTCATGCTGGTGCTGCAGATGTCAGCGCCCGGGCTGATGTCCTCACCGGCTCTTGCCGCGCTGCTTGGACTCGATGTCGCGCTCACGCTTGCGAGCCTGATCGTGTCGACTGCGATCACGCCGCTGACCGCAAGCCTGTTCACCCACATCTATCTCGGCACCGCGCTCGCTTCCCCGCTCGGTTTCGGCCTCAAGCTGTTTTTTATCATCGCCGGTTGCGCCATCGCCGGGGCCGTCATTCGACGCGTGACCGGCCAAAACTTCATCGAGGCGCAGCGCGAACGCATCGACGGCTTGAGCGTGCTCGCCATGTTCATGTTTGCGGTGGCGGCGATGGACGGCGTCACCGACCATTTCCGCGCCGACCCTTTGCTCGTGATTGAGTTGACCGCGCTTGCCTTTGCGCTGGCGCTCGCAATGATGGCCATCACCGCGTTGGTGTTCCTGCGCGCCGGACGGGCCCGCGCCTTCGCCATCGGGTTAATCGCTGGCAACCGCAATATCGGCCTGATGCTGGCGGCGACCGGTTTTGTGGTGCCGGACATCGCCTGGCTTTATTTCGCGCTCGCGCAGTTTCCTATCTATCTATTGCCACACTTGCTGAAACCACTGGCAAAGCAGTTCTCCGCCAGTCGTTAACAAGCCGGTGCATGGGCGTGGCGGCGGCGTTGCCCGCAGACCCCGCGCATGTTACCCGAACGCGTCTGGAGGCCATGAATGCCCCGCCCGCTGATTATCGCGCCGTCGATTCTTTCGGCCGATTTCGCCAAATTGGGCGAAGAAATCCGCGCGGTCGAGACCGCCGGTGCCGACTGGATCCATGTCGACGTGATGGACGGCCACTTCGTGCCCAATATCTCGATCGGCCCCGAAGTGGTGAAGGCGATCCGTCCGATCGCCAAGACGACGCTCGACGTACATCTGATGATCGCGCCCTGCGATCCCTATCTGGAAGCCTTCGCCAAGGCCGGATCTGATATCATCACCGTGCATGTGGAGGCCGGCCCGCATGTGCACCGTTCGCTGCAAGCGATCCGTGCGCTCGGCAAGAAGGTGGGCGTGAGCATGAATCCGGGCACGCCAGCGTCGAGCGTCGCGCATCTCATCGATCTGGTCGACCTCATTCTGGTGATGTCAGTCAATCCCGGCTTCGGTGGCCAGGCCTTCATTCCCGCGGCGATCGACAAGATCGCCGACCTGCGCGCGCTGGTCGGCGGACGGCCGATCGACATCGAGGTGGACGGCGGCATTACGCCGGCGACCGTACCGCGCGTGGTCGCGGCCGGCGCCAATGTGCTGGTCGCAGGCTCGGCAGTGTTCAAGAGCGGCAACTACAAAGCCAGTATCGCCGCGATCCGCAATGCGGCGGCAATGGCGCGCGGGGAAGCGGCGTGACCATCGCGCGCTACTCTCGCCCTGAAATGACCGCGATCTGGTCCCAGGAGACAAAATTCCGCATATGGTTCGAGATCGAGGCTCATGCTGCCGACGCCATGGCCGGGCTCGGGATCATTCCGAAAGAGGCTGCAAAAAAGATCTGGGAGAAAGGCAACGCGGCTAAATTCGACGTCGCCCGCATCGACGCAATCGAGGCCGAGGTTAAACACGACGTCATCGCTTTCCTCACTCACCTCTCAGAGATCATCGGCCCGGAAGCCCGTTTCGTTCATTCTGGCATGACCTCGTCGGACGTGCTCGACACCTGCTTCAATGTGCAGCTCGTGCGGGCTGCCGACATCCTGATCACCGATGTCGATGCGCTGCTTACCGCACTCAAACGCCGCGCAATTGAGCACAAGCTAACGCCGACAGTCGGTCGATCCCACGGTATCCATGCTGAACCGACCACATTCGGTCTAAAGCTCGCTTATGCCTACGCGGAATTTTCGCGCGCGCGCGAACGGCTGATTGCTGCACGGAAAGAGGTTGCGACCTGCGCTATTTCTGGCGCGGTTGGCACCTTCGCGCAGGTGGACCCACGTGTCGAAGCGCATGTGGCGAAAGCGATGGACTTGGCGGTCGAGCCCGTCTCGACCCAGATCATCCCGCGTGACCGCCATGCCATGTATTTTGCAACACTCGGCGTGGTCGCTTCGTCGATCGAGCGGCTGGCCACCGAGATCCGTCACCTGCAGCGCACCGAGGTATTGGAAGCGGAAGAGTTCTTCTCCGAGAAGCAGAAGGGCTCATCCGCCATGCCGCACAAGCGCAACCCGGTGCTGTCGGAAAACGTTACCGGGCTCGCCCGTATGGTGCGCGGCTACGCGCTGCCGGCGATGGAAAACGTGGCGCTCTGGCACGAGCGCGATATTTCGCATTCTTCGGTTGAGCGCATGATCGGACCCGACGCCACCGTGACCCTGGACTTTGCGCTGGCGCGGCTCGCCGGCCTGATCGACAAACTGTTGGTCTATCCGGCGGCGATGCAGAAAAATCTCGATCGCCTCGGCGGACTGATCCATTCGCAGCGGGTGCTGATCGCGCTGACGCAGAAGGGCGTACCGCGCGAGGAAGCCTATCGTCTGGTGCAGCGTAACGCCATGAAGGTGTGGGGCGGCGAAGCCGATTTTCTGGCGCTGCTCAAAAAGGACCCCGATGTGCACGCCAAGCTCTCCGACAAGGAGCTCGAGGCGAATTTCGACCTCGACCACCACTTCAAGCACGTCGACACCATCTTCAAGCGGGTGTTTGGCGCATGATCCCGGACACCGGTTTGCGGGACAAGATCATGCGGCCCTTAAAAGTCTGACGCTGTGCGCGACGCCACCAACGAATACGATTTCCTGGTGCTGCCCGGCCTCGCCAATTCCGGTGTCGAGCACTGGCAGTCCTACTGGTGCTTAGCGTTCCGTAACGCCACGCGCGTCCTGCAGGACGATTGGGACAATCCGAAGCTCGCCTCCTGGCTCGGGCGGCTCGACGTTGCGCTAGCTAGCGGTACGCGGCCGGCGATCCTGGTTTGCCACAGCCTGTCCTGCACCCTCGCCGCGCATTGGGCATTCCGCGGCAATCCAGGCCGGGTGAAAGCCGCGCTGCTGGTCGCCCCATCTGATCTCGAGCGGCCCGACGCGCCCGCAGCCACCCGCGATTTCCTGCCGATTCCGCAGCAACGCTTTCCGGTGCCTGCGCTGGTCGTTGCCTCGACCGACGACACGTTTGTGAGGCCCGCCCGCGCGCGCGAATTTGCCGCGGCCTGGGGTGCGGACTATTGCGAACTGCCCGAGCTCGGGCACATCAACACCCTTTCGCGCCTCGGCTTCTGGCCGCAGGGTCTACTGCTGCTAGGGCGCCTGATCGAGCGGATCGAGTCCTGACGTGGCCACAGCTCCCACGATCATGGTCTTCGATTCCGGCGTCGGCGGGCTTACCGTCTATCGCGAGGTCGCCGCCGCGCGACCGGACGCTCGCTACGTCTATATCGCGGATGATGCCGGCTTTCCCTATGGCGAAATGCCAGAAGAGGCGCTGATCACGCGCATCGTGCATGTTATCGGCAAGGCGATCGCCGATCACGCGCCCGAAATGGTGGTGGTGGCGTGCAACACCGCTTCCACGCTCGCGCTTGCCGAATTGCGGGCGCGTTTTTCCGTGCCCTTTGTCGGCACGGTGCCGGCGATCAAGCCCGCTTGCGCACAGTCGGTGTCGAAGCTCGTATCAGTGTTAGGAACGCAGGCGACTGTCGGACGCGAATATACCCGTGCATTGATCCGCGAGTTCGCCTTCGGCTGCGATGTGCACCTAGTTGGCTCGCCGCGGCTTGCCGCCTATGCCGAGGCAGAGCTAGCTGGAGCCCCCGCGGCCGGCGCAGCCATTACGGCCGAAATCGCCGGCTGTTTTGTCGAAAAGGATGGACGTCGCACCGACACGATCGTGCTTGCATGCACGCATTATCCCCTGCTGCTCGACCGCTTCCGCGCCAATGCGCCCTGGCCCGTCACCTGGCTCGATCCAGCGCCCGCGATTGCGCGCCGTGTCACGGACCTGATGCGCCAGCGCGAGGCCGGTAACTCACCTCCGCCGCCGCAAATCGCTTTCACGTCGGGACACACGCCTTCACCGGCGCTCGCCGCCGCTTTAGCGAAGTACGGTTTCTAGAGCGCCGATGACGTGCGGCTGCACTTCCATCGCGCCGCGCCAGATCATATCGAGCGCAACATAGAGGATGATCGCAAGCCCCACATAGGCGATCCAGCGATGCCGGTTGAGCAGGCGCGCCACCAGGCCGGCGGCGACGCCCATCAGCACGATCGAGAGACCCAGCCCGAACACCAGCGCCGGCAGATGGTCGCGCGCGGCGCCCGCCACCGCCAGCACGTTGTCGAGCGACATTGAGACGTCCGCCATCACGATCTGCCAGGCGGCCTGCGCGAAGGTCTTACGCGGGATATGCGTCTCCGCGCCTACGAGCGCCGCCTCGGTGTCGTGTTTGGAGGGGCCGCGCAACTCGCGCCACATCTTCCAGCAGACCCACAGCAGCAGGATGCCGCCCGCGAGCAGCAGTCCGACGATATCGAGAAGCTGAACCGCAAACACGGCGAACAGCACGCGCAGCGCAGTCGCGACGACGATGCCGACCAGGATCGCGCGCGCGCGCCGCTCGGGAGGCAAGCCCGCCGCGGCAAGGCCGATAACGACCGCATTGTCGCCGGCCAGCACCAGGTCGATCGCAATCACCTGGAGGAAGGCTGTGAATGCGCCCGGCGATAGCACGAAGAGGTCAGTCATATGGTGTAGGGCCCCTTTCGGCGACAATCAGTCCGACATCGCAGCCATTTGGCTACCAGAGGGGCCCGTCCTGACCGGTTTGAAGTAGGGTCCGAAAGGCTTTCCGGCAAGCCTTGCCCACCGGCCACCGCCATATCCCGTTACCCGGACGCAGATGGTTTGACAGCCGCCTGGATCGCCCCTAAAACCCGCGCGCCCTGTGGGTTTTCAAGACTCGGAGGTGCGTTTCGCGACCCGCGGCAAGGCCTTGCGCTTACGAGGCTCTGCCTGTCGGTTCCGGCCCCTGGCCGGGACAGAGGAGGGCGCGATCCTCAGCAACAGCAACTAAAATCGAGGACGCGAATGACCAAGCGCATGGAATCCAAGTACAAGATCGACCGCCGGATGGGCGAGAACATCTGGGGGCGGCCGAAAAGCCCGGTGAACCGGCGCGAATACGGCCCCGGCCAGCACGGCCAGCGGCGCAAGAGCAAGCTCTCCGACTACGGTGTTCAGCTCAAGGCCAAGCAAAAGCTGCGCGGCTATTACGGCAATATCTCCGAACGTCAGTTCCGCGGCATTTACCAGGAAGCGCGTCGCCTCAAGGGCGACAGCGGCGCCCATATGATCGGGCTGCTGGAGCGGCGGCTCGACGCGCTTATCTTCCGCGCCAAGTTCGTCCCTACCGTGTTCGCCGCGCGCCAGTTCATCAGCCACGGCCATATCCGTGTGAACGGCAAGCGCGTGACCATCCCGAGTTATCGGGTCAAAGTCGGCGACGTAGTCGAGGTGAAGGAAAAGTCGAAGCAGCTGGCGCTGGTGTTGGAAGCCCAGGCTTTGGCCGAGCGTGATGTCCCCGACTATATCGATGTCGACGCTTCGAAATTAACCGCCAAGCTATCGCGTGTCCCGGTGCTCACCGATGTGCCTTATGCAGTCCAGATGGAGCCGCATCTGGTGGTCGAATACTACTCGCGCTGACGCGAATCGCCCCGCGCGTTATCAATCCGCCTTGGCCGGCGCAACCGCGCCGGCCGTGGCTGTTGACCGACAAAGGCGAAAAAATCCAAGTTTCGTTTCGTTTAGCCCGTGCCAAGTTCGGGGCGTTTGGCAAGTTATCCCCGACTAAAGACGCAGTGCACAGCTTATTTTGTGGTAGCATTGCGACAATTCTCTACATTTAGTAGGCGAAAAGCGCTAATAACATCGCGCGGTCCTCGAATCAGAGGACATGCCTAGGGAGACTCCGCAATGAAAGGGATCGATACTCTCAAAGAGTGGATCGGGGCGTTGACGGAATTAGCTCTGATGCTGCTGGCACTGGCGATCGTGCTTTCGCTATTGGTCGGCGCCAACTTGCCGTTCTTCGGCGCCGTGACGGCAAACATCATGGCTTGGGTGAAAGACATGGGCGGGAACGGTCTCGTCGGTCTGATCACTCTCGGGATCGTCCTCTGGCTGTTCTCGAACCGGAAAATGGCCTGACGCCCGCGTGCGGCTAGCCTGATCAACTTTGCTGACGCAATCAGGGTGGGGGCCAGGCCCCCACCCGTAAGCCGTATGTGTCATCAAGAGGTTCTGCCATGCGCAAATTCATGGCCAACGCAAAAGTGATTCTGTGGGAATTCGTCGAGCTTGGCTTCGTCACCATTCTCGCGATTATGTTGATCTACCTGCTCCTCGGTCAGGGCTCCGGGGTATTCGTGACATCAGTGGCCGATAACGTCACGAAGTTCGCGAGTGGCGTCCCGACGCAAAGCTTGATCGGACTGGCCCTGGTTCTGGCCGTCATCTACCTGATCATGAATCGCGTAAACCGCAGGCGTTAGTCGAAAGCGCCAGCGCGGCGAACGACGCGACTCGCTGCTGCAAGTAGCGGGATGCCCGGCATTGGCGTAGAAGGCGGTGAGCCTCTGCCAAGCCGGTTTCATCTATGTTGAACCTGAACCGTCGCGAGCTTCTTGCCGCCTCTGCCGCGAGTCTCATCACGCAGACGCTGCCGGCATTTGCCGCAACCCCTTTTGCGTTCAAGCACGGGGCCTTTGAGGTCTCCGTCGTTAGCGACGGC
>DASSLE010000258.1:0-8544 GCA_035689725.1 Pseudolabrys sp. | reverse complement strand
CGCATATCGCCATCCGTGCCCGTGAGTAAATAGCGCTCACACTCTAACCACACGGTCACTCGAAAACAAAAACCCCCGGCTCGCGCCGGGGTTTTCTTTTCGTGTCGGTGATGTTTCGCGCCGCGCGAAATCTCACTCGCAGAATTTGCAGGGCGGGAAGTCGCGGCTGTAGACCGGCTGCGCCAGAAACTTGTCCTTGCCGTAGGTCCAGAACTGGCTGACCGCCGGATAGGTCTTGATCACGGTGTTCCACAATTCCGGCTTGTCGTAGCCGAACATCTGCTTCTTCTCGACTTTTTTGATGTAGATGTCCTGTATCGGGTTGCGCATATCATCGAACGACACCGGCCCGCGCACGGCGTCGATCTTCAGCCCCGCCATGGTCTTGATGAATTGCTCGGAGCCCGGCCACTTGCCGCCTAATTTCTTGATCGTCTCGTCGATCAGCTGCGCGGTGGTGTAGTTGCTCTCCGAGAAATAGGACGGCACCTTGCCGTACTTGGCGCGATAGGCTTTCACGAAGGTTTCGTTCTTCGGCGTCGTCAGCGCGGCGCTGTATTGCAGCGAGGAGACGTCGCCGATGACCTCGTCGCCCATGAAGGGCAGGGCGAATTCGTCATAGCTGGTGCCGCCCCCGATGATCGGCTTCTTGTAGCCGGCAGCGCGCAATTGCTTGGGGAATTGCAGCGCCATCGGCCCCACCATCAGCGCGAACACTGCGTCGGCATCCGCCTTGATGGTCGGGATGAATGGTCCAAAGTCTTTCGTGCCGAGCGGGGGCCAGATTTTCTGCACGATCTTGCCGCCGCAATCCTCGAACGTCTTCTGGAAACCGCCGACCTGCTCATAACCGAAGGCATAGTCGGCGCCGACCGCTACGATTTTCTTGTAGCCCTGGTCGCAAGCCCATTGCCCCATTGGCTGTGACGGCTGCGACGACGACCATCCGGTGCGGATCAGATAGGGATATTTGTCGGCCTGTCGTTGCGTGAGATCGTCGGCGGCTGGAATCGACGCAATGTAGATCGTTTTCATTTCGGTGCTCACCGGCGCTAGCGCATAGCCGGTGGAGGCCAGCACGCCACCGATAAACATCTGCACCTGATCGTTCAGCACCAGCTTCTTGGCTTTGGTGACGCCGAGATCGGGCTTGGCCTGGTCGTCCTCGAGGATAAACTTGACGTCCATGCCGCCGAGGTTGTTGCCGTGCTCATCCAGATACATCTGGAAACCGTCGACCATATCCTTGCCGACCTGGGCGAACAGGCCGGTCATCGGCGCGATGAAGCCGATGCGCAGGTCTTCCGCCTGTGCCGGCGTGAAATTTGCACCGAGCAAAAGTGCGCCGCCGAATAAGAGTGGCTTGATGGTACGCGATAGGCTCATGTCCTGACCTCCCGTCGGCCGCCCTGCCGTCGTTCTTGGCCTGATCTTGGCGCGGACAGGCGAAAAGCGGGTGCGTGTTCCCGGAGCGGAAACGGTATCATTACCGCCGCTGTGGGCGAAAGCCCGCAATTGCTCAGGTTTAGCCAACAAAAACTCCGGCGTAATGCCGGGGTATTCTTTTCGCGTCTGCAAACACACTGTTCGCGCCACACACTCGGTGTCATGCCCGGGGCTTGACCCGGGCATCCATGATGAGTTTCAGCAAGTATGACCTACGTACGTCAACGATTGTCGCGCGGCATCATGAATTGCAAACTCGGGGCCTGCCCGAGTTCTGCACCGGTTAAGCACTGCAAGCCGGACAAACCCGACTTGCAGTGTCAAACCCGGCTATGACGAAGGAGAGGCCGTGCGCGGCCGCGCCGCCGCGCTACCCCTTGATGAACGTCCCGTCGCGCAGTTCGGAAACAGCCTGCTGCAATTCGGCCTGGGTGTTCATGACAATCGGCCCGTACCAGGCGACCGGCTCCTGGATCGGTTTGCCGGACACCAGCAGGAAGCGGATGCCCTGCTCGCCAGCCTGCACGGTGATTTCATCGCCGGCGTCGAACAGCACCAGCGAACGGTTGCCGGCCGGTTCGCGGAACAAAATTTCCTCGCCGTCAACTTGCTTCTCAGTGAGCACGCCGAAGGGCTTCGAGGAGGACGCGAACTTGCCGTCGCCCTCGAACACATAAGCGAAAGCATGGCGATCGAACTCGACCTTGAGCGTCTTGCGCTTGCCCGCCTGCACGAATACGTCGAGATAGCGCGGATCGGCGGCGACGCCGTCGACCGGGCCCCTCTTGCCCCAGAAGTCGCCGCACACAATGCGCACGCGTGTGCCGTCGTCGTCGACGACCTCCGGAATCTCGGCACCCTTGACGTCCTGATAGCGCGGCGCGGTCATCTTGAGTGATGAGGGTAAATTGGCCCACAGTTGGAAGCCGTGCATGCGGCCCTGCGCATCACCCTGTGGCATTTCCTGATGCATGATGCCGCGCCCGGCGGTCATCCATTGCACGTCACCGGAGTCGAGCGTGCCGCGGTTGCCCAGGCTGTCGCCGTGTTCGACGGTGCCGGACAATACATATGTGATGGTCTCGATGCCGCGGTGCGGATGCCAGGGGAACCCGGCGAGATAGTCGCTCGGCCGATCGTTGCGGAAATCATCGAGCAACAGAAACGGATCAGTTTCCCCCGTGTCGCCAAAACCAAAAGCACGGCGTAACCTGACGCCGGCGCCCTCGATGGTGGGCTGCGATTGCACGATACGTTTGACGGGACGGATGGACATGGACGGAAGTGCCTTTCGTTGGGCGGCGATGCGGCGCGAGCCGGACGGTAAGGCCGAAACATTCTCGGGGCGGAGAACCGTGAGCGGAACTCAAGCCAGATTGCCATTCATATACATTTACATTTATTCATATAGGGCTTCCGTTCATGAAAAGAAGACCCTCAGGGGCGCCAGACATCCTCCGTTCGGATGATGTCGCGCTTTGCGTCGCTATCCGAAAAACGCTGCCGTCATCATCGCGAGGCAAGAGATCAGCCCCGTCGCAGGGATCCAGACCGGCACGCACACATGTGGCGCGTGCGTGTGAACCTGCCGGTAGCGCAGGCGCAGTAGCGACAGATTGACCAGCGCGAACACCACCAGCGTGGCAAGCGACGTGCCTTCCGCCAGCCGTTCAAACGGCACCAGCAGCGCAAACGTAAGCGTCGCCATCACGATCAGCCCAGTAGCGACCAGCGGCGTCGCGGTTTTCGGATGCACGTGGCCGGCGACGTGCGGCAGGTCGCCCTGGCGCGCCATGCCGTAGATCACGCGTGCGGCCATCGTCATCTGCGCGAGCATGGTGTTGAGCGTCGCGACGATGGCAATCGCGCTGATGGCCGCGGGGCTCATGCCGGCGAGCGTGCGGAACACCAGGCTGAGCGGGGCCGGCGAGGCGGCCAGCTCGCCGACCGGCACTGCCATTACCGCGATCGCCGCCACCGCGAGATAAAGCGTGGTGGAGATAACAAGCGTGAGCACCATCGCGCGCGGGATGTCGCGATGCGGTACCTTGGCTTCTTCGACCACGTTGGCGAGATCCTCGAAACCGATGAAGGCGAAGAAAGCGAGGAGGGCCGCATAGGCAATGCCGGAAAGCACGGCGCCATCGAGCGGCGGCACGGCCATTGCCGACGCTGCCGGAACGCCGGCCTTGAAACCGGCAATGATGATGATCACGAGCCCGCCGGCTTCAATCAGCGTGAACAGGCTGGCGAGCAACACCGATTCAAGAATTCCCCAGCCGGCGACAAGGCCAAGCGCAGCCAGCACTAGCACAACGATGACGCCGCGCGGCCAATCGATGAATTGCCCGATATAGCCGGCGGCGCCGATCGAAACCGTGGCCGACGAGACCACGCCGATGAGGATGGTGATGAGGCCGGTTAACGTGGAGAGGAGCCGCGATTGGAAGGCGGCGCGCACATAGGCCGCTTCTCCCGCGCTCACCGGAAAGCGCGTGGAGAGCTCGGCATACGAACCGACCGTGGGCGCCATGGCGAGCCCGGCGAGCAGGAACGACCAGGGCGCGTACCGCCCGGCGTGACCGGCAACCGCGCCGATCAAAACATAGATGCCGGCGCCGATGGTGATGCCGACGCCGTAGAGCACCAGCAGCAGCAGGCCGAGCCGGCGGCGCAAGGCGGGCGGCAGTTCCAGCGGCGGTTCATGGGCCATCGCGGCAGTCTAACCGGTGACAGGCGAGGCCGCTTGCGCGAGGTCAAAGGCGATTTGTACGTAAGGCCCCTCTGCATTGCCGCTCATGGATGCGCGGGTCAAGCCCGCGCATGACACCGAGTGTGTGGTGTGTGCTCGCGGTCTCAGCCAGGTTGGGCTATCCTGCTGCCATGCCAAAGCGTCTTGTCGCCGTTGTCTGCCTCGCTCTGCTTGCCCTCAGCCTGGGTGGCTGCACCAAATGCGGTTGGCTGTGGGATCAGCCCCCGCACAGCTGCCATTCCGCCGCGCCGCGCTCTTAGGCCGCTTGTTGCCTCGTGTCCCGGATGCACCGCTGATCCGGGACCGTTACAGACGCCTATTGCGAACGCACGAAATTAAGCAGCGCGCCGATGAGACCAAGCAGCAGCCCGGCAAGAATGACATATTGCAAAATCGCGAGCGCCCGGCTCGGCGTCTCGCTCGCTGTCGCCATATCGTAGATCTGCCAGGCGGCAACCGCCGCAAAAGCGACGATCATCACGCCGGAATTTTTTGTCTTTTTGTCGGTCACGCAGCCCGCCCCTATGTCCGGCGGTGAAGCTATTGGATTTTGCGTAAGGAATCCACGCATTCGTCGCGGGTAAGTCAATGAGAAACGCCTTTCCACCAGTTATGGGCCGGCGACGGCGGCGACGTGTTCCAGCCGCCGCAATAGGAACAAACATCCGGCGCCCGCCGTTCTTATTGCTGATGCCTCGCCGCGCGAGGCAATAGCGAATTGAACCCGAGGTAGAACTATGAAAAGGACAAGTGCGACGGGTCCGGCCTGCGGTCGGCCCAAGCACAGGCTCCAGCGGGATGAAAGATTTTCAGGACGCCCATTGCTTGTCCCCGCAGCCGGGCGTCATTTTTTTCGGCAGCAAAAGTGCTCACTAGAACCTGGCAGGATTTGCCCACCGCGCCTTGAGCTCTTTCAACGCCTGCTCGCAGCTCACGGCGTAACCGCGATTTTGGGTGCTGTCCGGCCGCGCGGTGATCGCCCAGAACCACGGCATGCCTTGCGGCGCTTTCGTTGTGAGGAGGATGCGGCCGACGTGCTGATTGCCCTCAAACACGTCGTAGTCGTCGGCTGACCATTCGCCGTTGCGGCTTTTGGCGACGCGCGTGAGGGTCAACGTGCCAACCGTGCGCGCACTGGTCAGTCCAAAATCTCGGGAATGATCCGGGCTCCCCCGCACGTGCGAAATAAAATAAGGTCCGTTCTTGTCCGAGGAACGCATGGGATATCCAATCACAGGCTTTGCCAATTGCCTGACATGGCCCATCGTGACGCGTCGCGACGCCTCATTCAAACACTTCGTCAGCTGCGATCACCAGGCCCTGCGGCACGGTGAGGCCAAGTGCCTTGGCGGTCTTGAGGTTGATGAACATCTCGACTTTTGTGGATCGCAGGACCGGCAGGTCGGCCGGCTTCTCACCGGTTAGGATGCGGCCGGTGTAAATGCCGGCAAGATGGTAGGAATCGGCGACACTGCCTCCGTAGCTGAGCAGTCCGCCGGCCGCCGCGAACTCGCGCCCGTTGGAGATTGTCGGCACGCCGTGGCGAACAGTGATTGCGGCGAGTTGTGCGGTTTCGCTTGTGAAGAATGGGTCGCCGCCGGCGATGATGAGTCCGCCGGCTTGTTGGGGCAGGCTCGCGATGGCCTTTTCAAATTCGGGCTCAGTGCCGGCTTGCAGAATCTGGAGTTGCAGTCCGAGTGCACGCGCCGCTTCCTGCGCGTCTCGCTTTTGCGTCTCGGCGACAACAGGATTGGTCGGATTGACGAGAAGTGCGAGGGTTGTCGCCTTTGGCACCAGCTGATGCAACAGCTCCAGCCGCTTCGGCCCGACTTCCAGGTTCAATTGAGTCGTGCCAGTGATATTGCCGCCGGGCCGCGCCACGCTGGCAACAAGGCCGAGGTTGACCGGATCGCTGGCGGTGGTGAAGACAATAGGGAGGGTATTTGTCGCCGCTTTTGCTGCGAGCGCCGCAGGCGTACTGGTGGCTGCGATCACGGTAACCCGCCGGCGCACCAGATCGGCCGCCATCTCCGGCAGCCGCTCGTAGTGGCCGTCCGCCCAGCGGTATTCGACCACGACGTTCTGGCCTTCGACAAAGCCCATCTCGTTCAGGCCCCGGCGGAACTCACCCGCGAATTTCGCGTAGAGCTCCGCTGAAGCACCGTTGAGAAAACCGACCACCGGCTTTACGGACTGCTGCGCGCGCGCTGCGAGCGGCCAGGTAACTGCGGCGCCGCCGAGAAGGGTAATGAACACGCGCCGCTTCATTCGGTCACCTCGTCGGCACTTGCACGCAATGCGGCTGGCACAGTGATGCCGAGCGCCTTGGCGGTCTTGAGATTGATGGCAAGTTGATACTTGTTTGGCGCCCGCACAGGCAGGTCGGCCGGCTTCTCGCCCTTGCGGCTGCGATCGACATAGCTGGCAGCCTGGCGGTGCTGGCCCACCAAATCAGCGCCATACGAGATAAGTCCGCCTCTGTCGACGGGTGTACGATCCCAATAGATCGCTGGCAGTTTAGGTTCAAGCACGTGACACCACATCAATCGGCAACATTCGCAGGCGTTTATTGCCCGCGGGGAGGCGCCGGCTTGGATAAGGAATACACCTGTTTTCGTGTAGAAACATCCGATCAGAAGACAACTTGCCCTCTTCCCGTGAGCCGGTTTCAGCCGATACGATGCCTAGCTGGGGGTGGCATTGCGGCGGCGCGACTTTATCGCACTTCTCGGTACTACGGCGGCGTTTCGATTGAGATTATTTGAGAGGCGTTATAGTGGGAAGGCCATGGGGCTTCAGCCGTTCATGCGCATCGCGGTTACGTTGGCGCTGCTATGCGCGGGAATGCCCTTTCACTCGCTCAGTGTGAACGCTCAAGTCATCGATTTCAGTCAAATCGATGCGTTTGAATCAATGGGCACAGGTACGCAACGCGGGGCATCATCACCGAAGACAATTATCGATGACGGTGAACGGCACACGGTATTCATTACGATCCTGGAGTCCGATACTGAAGCCAAGATTTATTGGAAGTCGGCGGATGGAGCCCAGCCTCAAATAACAATCATACGCGGACCAGGGGTGCAGGCATTTCAAACCGCTGGTGAATTCAGGATTGAAGCTCTCGGCGACGAAAATCACAGCGTCAAGTATGGATACGTGTTGCTCCGTCTGAAGAAACGATAGTTTGATGGCTCGATCCGACCGTGCGACGCAAGCCAAACGAGCAATAGTTGGTTTGAAATAGATAGTTTTTTGTATGATGATAAAAGAGGTGCTGCGGTTAAATGCGGCTGGATGAAGCTGAAGCGGTGAGGCTGATGCGAATTGAGGAGAAATAGCGATGGCCGACAATAAGCGAAAGCGTGGAAAAGCAGATCGTGCTCGGGTCTCCGGAAGCCAGTCGTCTGAAGTCTACTACGTTGCAAGAAAGTATGGCGTCAGCGCGGATACCGTGCGCAAAGTGATCAAACGCTAGTCTACGCGGCGCTTGAAAAGACGTAGTTGCGCATTGCGGTGATGCCGCAGGAGGGGCAGTGAAGCGGTGCGAGATCATTATGTTTCTCGCTGGTGCGGGTTGTCGCATCCTCTGTGGCTACCGAGCACGCACCGTGAGCCGGGCCCATGCCTTGATATGCAATTGCTGCACAATATTACAAACACGAGAAGTAGTATGAATAGTTGGAGGGAGGCCACCATATTTTCGCTAGTCCTGCTTTCGCTCGTGGCGAGTCCCATCGCCACGGCGGCGAACGCGCAGGTCCTCAAGGCGGTCAAGGATCGCGGCGCGCTCAATTGCGGCGTTAGCGAGGGCCTTTATGGGTTCTCCGCTCGTGACAGCAACGGCAACTGGAACGGCTTTGATGTCGATCTGTGCCGCGCGATCGCGGCGGCGATTTTCAACGACGCCGGCAAGGTCAATTACGTTCCGCTGGATGCGGGCCATCGATTCGAGGCGCTTCAATCGGGCAGCATCGACGTCCTCTCACGCAACACCACATGGACGATGTCGCGTGAAGTCGAGCTTGGACTGAGCTTTGCGGCGACGAATTACTATGACGGCCAGGGATTTCTCGTTCGCAGGGCCATGAACAAGGAAACCGCGCTCGGCCTCGACGGCGCGAAAGTCTGCGTGCAGACCGGAACGACAACCGAGCTTAATCTGGCCGATTATTTCGGTGCCAACAAAATGAAATACGAGGTGCTGGCCTCGGCGACCCTCGAGAGTGCAGTTAAAAGCTACGATTCCGGACAATGCAATGTGCTCACCGCAGATGTCTCCGCACTTTTTGGCATCAGGCTTTTGCTGTCGAAGCCCGATGAGCACATCATTCTGCCGGATGTCG
>DASSLE010000257.1:0-9971 GCA_035689725.1 Pseudolabrys sp. | reverse complement strand
AGCAAAATGGTCCATGGCTCGCGCTTCTCCTTCTGATGCTTGAGGCCGTACACACGGACCTCGTTTCACCATCAGCCTGAAGCGCAGCACCCAAATCTTCAGCTATCCACAACAACGCCGGCCGATTACCCCATCTTTGGGTCATTAGCGGACAAACCGACCCGGCCTAAAATCCGATTTTGTCCGCTGTTTGTCCGAAAGCGGACATTGGGCGGCGATCGTCATTCACCGATAGACGGCTTCCGGCAAAACCACCAAAGCGCGCCGATCAGCACCACATTGATCAGCGCGAGCAGCGTCAATACGCCGATGGTCGCATCCGATCCATTTGCTTCGATCAGAAGCGCACCAGCCGAAGGCGCTAGCGCCTGCACAATCAGGCTGGGAAACGCCAGTTTGCCCATCAAACGCGGAAACCGAACAGGGCCGAACAATGCCAAAGGCAGCGTACCGCGTCCGATCCAAGAAATCCCGTAGCCCGCGCCATAGAGTAAAATCACAAGCCCGAGCGCGGGTATCGCACCAAACAGCAGCAACAGACCGATGGCCATGAGTGTGCAGGACGCGATCATCGTCCAGATCGGGTGGTAGCGGTTACCGAACAGGCGCTCGACGACGCGCGCTCCGACCTGCGCGGGCCCGAAAATGGTACCGAGGGTCACCGCTAGCGCGAAATCGACGCCCCTCGCCTGCAGAAAAATCAGCAAATGGACAACCACAATCGAGCCGATGCCGGCGGCGATCGACAGCACCACAGCGAGCAACGCAAATATCAGCGTTTCATTGTCGATGCGTGACGTTTCGCTGGAAGCACTTTGCCCGTTGCGTTCGGATTTAATTTTTCCCGGTGTGCGCACCACGGTCACTTGCAGCGGCAACATCACGAACAGATGCAGCGCCGCATAGATGAAACACGCGCTGCGCCAGCCCACATGATCGATCATGAAGGCACTGAGCGGCCAACAGATAGTGCTGGCGAAGCCGCCAAACAGCGTGAGATTGGTGATTGGTCCGCGCGCCTCGCTGCCGTACATACAGCCGAGCGCAGCAAAAACCGCATCATAGAGCCCTGTGCCCATGCCGATGCCGATCAGCACCCAGGCCAGCAAATAGACCGGCAGCGCGTGCGCGAAACCGACAAGCGCCAGGCCCGCGGCATAGAATGAGGAACTCGCCAGCAACACCGGTCGTCCGCCGTGCGTATCGATAATGCGGCCGACCTGCGGTGAAATCAGACCCGCAGTGAGCAAGCCGATCGAGGTACCACCAACGACGAAACCGAGCGACCAGCCCGTTTCAGCCACAATCGGTCCGGCAAAGACTGCCGGAAAATAAAACGAGCTCCCCCAAGCCAGTATCTGGGCAATGCCCAACGCGGTAATGACAACGCGACGATCGAGCGGGCGCGCGTCTGCTGCCAATTCCAAAATGCGCGGTCCTTAGTTTGCCGGTTCCATGCCTTTGGCTTTAAGCACCGTGGCAGCCGCGGGTCCAGAGAACATCTTGATCAATGCCTGTGCCGCGTCCTTGTTTTGGCTGGAAGCGCTCAAGCCAGCAGCATAGGTCGTGGTGTTCTGGATTTCTTTCGGCAACGGCCCAACGAGTGCAGCACCTTTCACTGGTACAATTTCGCTGATCTGGTGCAGGCCGAGTTCGGCTTCCCCGCTGACAATGAGTTCGGCGACGTGGCCACCCTTCTTGAGTTTCGCCTTGGGCCGGACCTGGTCGGCGATGCCAAGCCGCTCTAGCAATTTGTCGATATAGATCCCGCTCGAGCCGCCACTCGCCGGGTCGATATAGGCAACCGATTTGGCCGCCAACAACGCGCTCTTGAAGGCCTCAATCGTGCTTACATCCGGGTTGGGTGCGCCTTCTTTCACGACCACTCCCACGCCAACGGTGGCAAGATTGACACGGCTGCCTGCAGCGATTTTGCGCGCGCCCGCGAGATCGTCGACAATGGCTGGCGTGATAATAGCGACGTCGAATGCCTCCCCGCTCTCGATGCGCTTCTTCAGGCCGCCGGCAGTGTCGTTATCGACGACGACCTTGTTGCCGGTTTGCTTTTCGAAGTCTGGCACCAGCGCCAGCACCACCTGTTTGAAGGCTCCGGCCGTGAGCACCTTGACCTCGGCGGCGAAGGCCATACCGGAAAGGCTCAGCGCGACAGCGCTCGCAAGCACGCGCCAGATATGCGAATTCATGGGTCGTTTCTCCCGGTGCGAGGGACAGAACCTACACGATCTCTGCTCCAACAAGTGCTCAAATTGGCCATTTTGTGGGGTAGCAAAAACCTTTCCTCAAAAAAACAGCAAAAGCGCCCGAAATTCTGTTTTGACCCTAATTTTCGGTTACTTTAGCTATGCGTTTTTCGCTTAGCTGCGGCGCAACATTATTGCTTTTCAATCGCGTCAACATCCCTATTTTCCAATCGAAACGACCGGCACTGGCCGGATCAAACGGAAACCGGCACTGGCCGGACCAAACGGAAACCGGCACTGGCCGGACCAAAACGAAAGAAGGACCACTATGTTTGCCGCACTCGTTCGCTTCATTCAGGAGTGGAAGCGCTATAATCAAAGTTTGAATGAGCTGTCGCGCCTAGGCGACCGCGAGCTTGCCGACATTGGCATCAGCCGCTCGGATATCCCACGAGTCGCCTGGAACAACGCGCACCGCGGCTAATTCGGCCGCTTATTGATTTGGCTCGATAACGCCCGCGGCAAGCCGCGGGCGTTTCGTTGTCGTCGCGAGCGGTGCACCCCTAGTAGAGGGTCTTCCAGCGTTCCAAGGGCATGATCTCCAGATCCTGGCCGTAGCCCACCGTCCAGGAATCAACCGCCCATTTCGTGCCGCTCGTTTTTTCGACGAGAACGGCAGTAACATGCGGGTACCGCCCATCGATCAGAAAACCGCGCGCGACGGGCACATCGACGTCGTGGTAGCGCAACAGTTTGAGCTGATCGAGCACCAACAGGAGACTTGTGGTGTTTCGGCTGGAGTCGATGCAATCAAACTGCCCGGTGTCAAACATGTGCTCGGCGCCGGCCCGTACCACATGGTTTGCCGTGCCGGCAACAGGACCAACGCGCCGATCGAACCAGGCGCCTGCCGCTCCAACTGCCTTGCGCTCAGCCGCCGGCGATGATCTGCCCGCTGCCAGAATTTGTGTGAGCTTCGCGTGATCGTTGGCCGTCAGAACCAGCTCAGTGCGGTACTTGCACCCGAAGCCATGACAAATGAACACAACGCTCGGCGTGGGTGGAGAAAGTGGAAGATCGCCATAAGTCGCATCAATGACGCCGGACACCGTCGCTCCGGCGGCAATAGAGGGACTCGCCGCAAATGCAATAAAACCCAAAACATAAACCTTTACATTTAGATGCATACGGAACCCTTCACCGCCGTTGCAGCGTGCCGCCTGTCAGCCTAATGATCATCGAATGACATCGAACCAAATACCAGCCGTGCATGTCATTGGCGGTGGCCTCGCCGGTTCCGAAGCGGCTTGGCAGCTTGCACAAGCCGGGGTCCCTGTAGTGCTGCATGAAATGCGGCCACTGCGCATTACACCGGCACATAAAACTGAAGGCTACGCGGAGCTGGTCTGCTCGAATTCATTCCGTTCCGACGACCACGAGCATAATGCAGTCGGCCTCCTGCACGAGGAAATGCGTCGGCTTGGTTCAGTGATCATGCGCGCCGCTGATATGAACCAGGTGCCGGCGGGAGGCGCGCTGGCGGTCGATCGTGACGGTTTTTCTGCGGCGGTATCGGCCGCGCTGGCGGCCCACCCGTTAATCACACTTGAGCGCGGCGAAGTTGCTCCCCCCCCTGATGACTGGGATAGCGCGATCATCGCAACCGGTCCCCTTACCTCACCCGACCTTGCCGCTGCAATTGGCAGGCTGACCGGTGAACGGCAACTCGCTTTCTTCGATGCCATCGCACCGATCGTGCATCTCGACAGCCTCGACCTTAAGCAGGTTTGGTTTCAGTCCCGCTACGACAAAACCGGCCCTGGCGGCTCCGGCGCCGATTACATCAACTGTCCGCTTCCGCGCGAAGAATATGAGACTTTCGTCGCCGCGTTGCTGGCCGCGGACAAAACCAACTTTCACGAGTGGGAAGAGTCAACGTCCTATTTCGATGGTTGCCTGCCGATCGAAGTCATGGCCGAGCGTGGCCTTGAGACATTACGGCATGGCCCAATGAAACCGTTCGGCCTGACCAATCCGCACGATCCGGGCAAAAAACCCTATGCGGTGGTGCAGCTACGGCAAGACAACAAGCTAGGCACCTTATTCAATATGGTCGGCTTCCAGACAAAGCTAAAACACGGTGAGCAGATTCGTATTTTTCGGACCATTCCAGGTTTGCAGAATGCGGAGTTTGCCCGGCTTGGCGGTCTGCACCGCAATACGTTTCTCAATTCGCCAAAGCTGCTTGATGAATCACTGCGAATGAGAGCGAACGCGCGCTGGCGTTTTGCCGGTCAGATCACCGGCTGCGAAGGCTATGTTGAATCTGCGGGCGTCGGTTTGCTCGCGGGGCGTTTTGCTGCGGCCGAAAGGCGCGGTGAGAGGATCGTACCGCCACCAGCGACCACCGCGCATGGCGCACTGCTCGCGCATATTACCGGGGGCCACATCGAAACGATTGATACGGGTCCGTCCTCGTTCCAGCCGATGAACATAAATTTTGGCTTGTTTCCACCGTTGCGAGAGACTCCGGCATTCGACCGCAATAGCAAGCTGGGGCGCAGCACCGCCAAAGCACTCGCGCGCAAAAGCGCCCTGACCAGGCGCGCGCTCGCCGATCTCGATAATTGGATTGCTGAAGAACTGCCGGCGGTAGCAGCCGAATAGTCGCTAGGCGCCAACCCGCTGAAAGGATTTTGCTGCGCGCCAGATACGCCATTGCCGCCGCCACGGAGCCACTTGGGGAGGCTGGAATGGGTCATAGTCCGATCTCTCCATATCGAGTAGCCATCGCCACAGCGGCGCCAACGGCAAGAAGGCGGGCAGCGTACTCTTTGGAATTTCGGAGCCGGCGGCCCCGACCAGCGCGAGATGGCGTCTGGCGCGCAAGCGAAGCTCGGCGAGCGCGGCGCGCACTTCAGATGTCGCACGCAACGCAAAAATATCATCAGGCTCAGCGCGATAGCGCTGAAGGACCTCGACGGGCACATAAAGCTGACGCCGCGCCGCATGGCGCGGTAACTGAGCCAGCACGTTTGCAATCGTTTGCGCCTGGCCGGCTTCCGCGGCGAGCGTGGCAACCTCCGAACCGGTATCGCCGGCGAGGATGCGAGCGGCCAATTCAAATATCGAACCAGCGGTTCTTACCGCGTAGGACTGAAAACCGACGATAGTTGGCATCGGCTCGTTGTAGAGATCGAAGATACGCGCATCGATCAGAGCTATTAGGCGCTCGTGATTCTGCCGCCCTGACGTCTCCAATAGAGCCGCCGCTGTCGGATTCGACGCAGCCTCCCCCGCACGCTCTCCCAAGAGTACTTCGCGCCACCATTGCAACCGGATTTCGCCTGGCATTGGCTCGCGCGCCAAATCGCGCACGCGCAAAATCTCCACATTAAACGCATAAAGTGCAAACAACGCATCGCGCTTGCTGGCGGGCGCAAACAGCGTAGCCAGATAGTGTTCCTTATCAACTTCGCGCACCAACGTGGCACAATACTTGAATTGGTTTTGCATCGGGGCAAGTCTAGCGCGAATTAAGCGACTGCAATCAATCCGGCACCAACGCGCCGGTTTTCCGCCAACAGAATATTGTACGTTCGCACTGCCGCGCCTGTCGCCATTCCGTCAACGGATAGCGATAATTGGCGAAACCGTTCCCGCAGATGCGCCGGTAGCGCGCAGAGTTCGCGGCCAGTGCCGATCAAGAAAAAATCCAGGTTTTCGGCACGCTCAAAGGCTGCCGACAGCGTATCCGCATTCAGTTCGGCCACGCCATTAACCGGCCAAGCCCAAATGCCGTCCGGAAAGCACAGCAGCGAGCCGCGATGCGACATTCCGGCGAAACGGAAGCCGCCATCCCCGTAAGCGTCGATGGGCGCTGGACGCGGAAGATGCGGAGCATCGGGGCGGTCGCCGAGCACCTATTTCCGATCCGACGCAGTAAGGGAATCGCGCCCGGTGCCAACGCCAAGATAAATGAGAATCGGCGATGCAATGAACACCGATGTATAGGTGCCGACCAGAACCACGCCGAACATCATGGTCGCCGTGAAGCTATGGATCGCTTGCCCGCCGAAGAGCAGTAGGGCCAGCAAAGCAAGTGACACAGTAACGTGGGTGATTACCGAGCGCGAAAGCGTCTGATTGACCGAAGCATTGAGCAATTCGGGCATCGGTAGCTTTCGATACCGGCGCAACATTTCCCGAATACGATCATAAATAACGACGGTATCGTTGAGCGAGTAGCCCAGAATGGTGAGCAGCGCGGCAATGCTTGTGAGATCAAAGTCTATCTGCGTAATCGACATAAATCCGATGGTGAGCACGATGTCGTGCACGTTGGCGATCATCGCGCCGAGCGCGAACTGCCACTCGAAGCGGAACCAAAGGTATATCAGGATTGCGACGATCGCGAGCATCAGCCCAACCACGCCGTAGGAAAGCAGTTCGCCCGACACGCGCGGTCCGACCACCTCCACGCGCCGATAGTCAACTTCATTACCAAGTGCGCCGCGCACTTTGCTGACCGCCTGTTGCTGCGCGACCTCCCCGCCCGGCTGCTCGGCGATGCGGATGAGCACATCGTTTGGCGCACCGAACTGTTGCAGCTGCACCTCGCCGAGACCGAGCGTCCCAAGTGCGGCGCGCATTTTCGCAAGATCAGCGGCTCCGGCCTTCGATTGCACCTCGATCAGCGTGCCGCCCTTGAAGTCGATGCCAAAATTCAGCCCATGGAAAAAATAAAGCGAAATCGCCAAAATCGACAGAAGCGCCGATACCGGAAAGCTGATGCGCCGAAAACGCATGAAGTCGAATTTGGTGTCGTCTGGAACAATGCGAAGCAGGCGCACGACGCGGGCTCCTATATTGGAACGCGTTGCGGGCGCCGCCAGCGCACCCAATAGGCGACGATCAGGCGCGTCAGGGTAAACGCGGTGAAGACGGTCGTGATAATCCCGATGCCGAGCGTAACGGCAAAACCGCGCACGGGACCGGTGCCGATATAGAACAGGACCGCAGCCGCAATGAATGTTGTGATGTTGGAATCGAGAATAGTGGCGAGCGCGCGTGAAAATCCAGCATCGATGGCGTTAATCGGCGTTCGGCCGCCACGCACCTCTTCGCGGATACGTTCGTAGATCAGCACGTTTGAGTCGACTGCGATGCCGACCGTGAGCACGATACCGGCGATGCCCGGCAACGTGAGCGTCGCGTTAAGTAATGACAGCACGCCGAAGATCATGGCCACGTTGATGGCCACCGCAACGTTGGCGAACAGGCCAAACAGCCCGTATGTCACAAGCATGAAAATGATCACCATCACCGCGCCGACATAAGACGAAACCTTACCTTTGGCGATCGAGTCCTGGCCAAGGCCAGGGCCGACCGTCCGCTCCTCAATGATGGTGAGCGGCGCGGGCAAAGCGCCAGCGCGCAAGAGAATGGCGAGGTCATTGGCGCTTTCGACCGTAAAGCTCCCGGAGATCTGGCCGGAGCCGCCCAGGATAGGCTCACGAATGACCGGTGCCGATATCACCTGGTTGTCGAGAATGATGGCAAACGGCTTGCCGACGTTCTCCTGCGTCACCTGCGCGAACTTGCGTGCACCCGAGGTATTGAAGCGGAACGATACGATGGGTTCATTGGTGCGCTGGTCAAAGCCGGGTTGTGCATCCGTAAGATCGCCGCCCGAGACCAGGATGCGCTTTTCCACCAGGTATGGGGTTTTTGGCTGAGTCGTGCTGTAGAGAATTTCGTCATCAGGTGGCACGCGCCCCTGCGCCGCCTGTTCGGCCGGCATTGAGACGTCGACCATCCGAAAATCGAGCTTGGCGGTTTTGCCGAGCAACTCCTTCAGCCGCGTTGGATCTTGCAGTCCTGGCACCTGCACCAAAATGCGATCAACGCCCTGACGTTGGATCAGCGGCTCAACGGTACCGAGTTCGTTGACGCGTCGTTCGATGATCTGGATCGACTGCTCGACCGACTGCCTTACACGTTCAACGAGGGCAGGCTCGGTCACCGCCAGCCGCACCAGATTGCCGGCCTCTGTCGTCACATCGAGGCTGCGCTGGCCGGTGCTGCTGCCAAGAATACCGCCGAGCGGCTGCGAGAGTTCACGCAGTTTTTGGAGCGCCTGATCGAAATTGCTGCCCTCGCGGATTCGCACTTCCACACTATTGCCGCGCACCACAAGGCCAGTATAGCCAACGTGTGCGTCACGCAGCACGCGGCGGACATCATCGCGTAGCGTCTCAAGCTTTTCCTTGCGTACTGCGTTGGTGTCGACTTCAAGGAGAATGTGCGAACCGCCCTGCAGGTCGAGCCCCAGCACGATATGGCGCTGCGCCCATTTCGGCCAGCTTTGAACCATTTTCTCGGGCAGGAAATTGGGAACCGCAAACAGGCAGACGATGAATGCCGTGAGAATAATCGCCGCCGCCTTCCACCGCGTGAAATAAAGCATGACGTCCCGACTTGCGGCTTAAAAGGCCAAGGCCACCGGTTTAGCCGGCTGCAGCCTCTTCTTTGACAGGTTCACCTTTGGCGCGAACATCGGTGACCATCTGCCGCATCTGGCGGATGCGCACATCGTCCGCAATCTCGATCTCGATCTGGTCGTCGTCGATCACCTTGGTGACCTTGCCGACAAGGCCGCCATTGGTGATGACCGTATCGCCCCGCCGTACGTTCTTGACCATTTCCTGGTGCTGTTTCACCCGCTTTTGCTGCGGCCGCAGGATCAGGAAATACATGATAACGAAAATCAGCGCGAACGGCAGCAGCGACATCAACATGCCGCCATCGCCGCCTGCCCCGCCAAACAGCGATCCTTGCGCAAACGCAGGCGTTATGAACATCGAAGCTTATTCCTTGCGTGGTTTCCCCGGCGCCTGGGCGGCGCTGAATTTCGCGCGGACTATAGCTGCCGCCCGTCCAATTGCAACGCCGTGTCACCCCTTGAAACCCGCCATTTTCAGCCGTTTATCTGCAAGACCGCTTGCGGGGTCAACGCTGCCCCGCTAAGAGCAGCGCGATTTACGGAAACACCCAATGGCCAAACCGAAGTCGAAATCGTTGCGGCGCTCTACCTCGAAGCGGAAAGCCGGCGCCCGCCCTCCAGGACAGGCCGACGTGCTCGAACGCATAGCCACCGCGTTGGAGCGGCTGGCGCCGCAGCGCACGACCCTGCCCGACCTCGGTGGCGCCGACGCTTTTGTTTGGCATCCAGACGGACGATTGGCGCCCGTTGCGCGCGTCAACCGCGTCGAGATGTCGCTGCTCAAAGGCATCGACCGCGTGCGCGACGTCCTGGTCGAAAACACAGAACGTTTCGCTAAGGGTCTGCCGGCCAACAATGCGCTCCTGTGGGGCGCCCGGGGCATGGGCAAGTCGTCACTGGTGAAGGCCGCGCATGCCGGCGTCAATTCCGCGTTTCCACACAATACAAGAAGTGGGCCTCTCAAGCTGATCGAGATCCACCGTGAGGACATTGATAGCTTGCCGGCGCTGATGTCGCTCACGCGCGGCTCGCATCATCGCTTTATCGTGTTTTGCGACGACCTATCGTTTGATGCCGAGGACACTACCTACAAGTCGCTCAAAGCGGTGCTGGAAGGCGGAATCGAGGGCCGGCCGGACAATGTTATTTTTTATGCGACGTCGAACCGCCGCCATCTCATGTCGCGCGACATGATGGAGAACGAGCGCTCAACGGCAATCAATCCGGGCGAAACGGTCGAGGAGAAAGTGTCACTATCCGATCGG
>DASSLE010000256.1:0-12439 GCA_035689725.1 Pseudolabrys sp. | reverse complement strand
TTATGTCCGAGTTGGTCGAAAGCGAACATTACCAAAACTTCCTTTCGGGTTTTGGAAACACGGCTTGGACGACGCTGCCGGCCCGCAGTTCTTCGGCTTCTTTAAGAAGATCGTCGGCTCGCCTCATGAGCATTTGCTTCGTCGAGGGATCAATGGACACTCGCGCCCGCGCATAGAGATCGTGCGCCATCTGCCAAAGGTCTTGTACGGTTGCCATGCCTCTCTCTAATTGGCTGCGCCGGCTCCGCCCTTGAGGCAAATCAAAAAGTTGCTCGACCCCCGAGTGTCGCGACCTCAGGAAAATTACGTAGCTTTTGCCGACGGGCCGTTCCCTGCGATGTCCGCTGTTACTAGCCAATAGCGGACTGATATCCGGGCCTCGAATCCCTGCGCCGTCTTTTGATCTATCGCAATACCTCTTGGCAGCTGCATTCTAGTCTCGCCTTGCTCAGCAATGCTCAGTGTCCGGGAGTCTTCGAGGGGGTGTGATGCTGAGCAGCCCCGGCCGCTTTGCTCTCTAGGCGGCCGGGGCTGGTTGCAGCGCCTATCTGCAGATAGCAAGGAGATGTCATGATATCGCTTGTCATTAAGCGCTCAATCATCATCGATGGACAGAAGACGAGTGTGTCGCTCGAAAATGAATTTTGGGACGGGTTACGCGAAATAGCTAGCCGCAAAAACGTAGCGCTTTCGACACTGGTAAAGCAGATAGACACTGGCCGCACTACAAATAATCTGTCATCTGCGATCCGTGTATTCGTCTTCAATCACTTTTATGCGCTGCTGAAACAGGAAAACTTTCTGAATGTGGGTCAACGCAATTTGGAGGCTTCGGCGAGCGTAATCAATTTTACTCGTGCTTAGGGACGGAATCTAAGCTGCGGGTCTGCGCTGGTGCTTTAGCATCAGCGTATTTCGAATGTCCGCGGGTGCGGTTGGATTGTCCGCTTTGTGCCAGTAGCGGACATTCCGCCATTCACTCGGTCACCTCGCGCGCAGCACGACGAGACCGGCTGGAACCTCGTACGCAAAACTGATTCAGTTCCAAAGCTTTCCAAAATTTAACACGGAAATATTGCCGCTCCCGGACGTTGTTGCCTGACGAAAGGAGGATATCGCTATGAAAAAGTTCCTTCTGATAGCAGCGACTTCATTAACGCTTGCCGCAACGGTTCCTGCCAGCGCGCAGGTCTATTTCGGCGCCGGCCCCGCCGGCGTGGGCGTTGGGGTGGGTGATCCAGACTATGGCTGGCGTCACCGTCATTGGCGCGACAGCTACGCCTACGACCGCGATGACTGCCGGGTGATCCGTGAGCGGATCGTGACACCCTCAGGGCGCGCGATCTATCGCTCGCGTCATATTTGCGACTAGCGCCAACGCTTGCTGCACGATTGAATGGCCCTGCCTTGCGCAGGGCCATTCTTTTTTGGCTGTCCGTTATTGCCGGGCGCTATTGCCAATTCTGTTGCTCCAACGCGTGCCGAATAAAGGCACTCCCATCAAATTCGGCTTATGAGGGTGTACGAAAGATAGACAAACAATGCAGCCCCTAAAATAACCAATAGTGTCGCGAGAATGATGTCCATCCGGTCCCCGGTGCCGGGTCGCGTGTCTGCGCTATCGATATCGAGCGAGGTTTGGCGGAAACGGATTATCGCCAAAATCATTGTTGCTCCACCAAGTGCTATCAGAAGCAATCCGGCGATATTACCGACAAGTTGCCCGCCGATGGACGGCAGACGCGTTGCGAGTGACTTGCTTGCAAACTCTAAGAACAGGTCAAATTTTTCTACCAAGAACCCAAAAGCCATAATCGCGATGGAGGTGCGAACCCATGCTAGAAACGTGCGTTCGTTCGCGGCATGGTCAGTATATCGCTCAATCATTGTTGCCTTCTTTATCCCGTTGTCACTGCATCAATCAAAATCGTATCATCATCGCTGGTCCGCGAGCGCGGCTATTAGGGGTTTAAACCGGCCCGTACCAGAAAACTCACGAGAAGCCGCCAACTGAGGCAGCCCAGCCATGACGACCATTCGCGCCCGACTGCCATGGCTTTGCGCGCTGGTGGCTCTGTTTGCGTTGGAGGCGGGATCGACCTTCGCCGCGGAGGAAGTCTCAAAAGGCCCATCCGAGCTTCTGTTCGTTGCCCAGATCGTCCTTCTGATGCTGACCGGCCGCCTGCTCGGCGAGGTCATGTTGCGGTTCAAACAGCCGGCGGTGATGGGCCAACTAATCGCGGGATTGGTGCTCGGTCCTTCGGTGCTGGGCGCCTTATTTCCTGATTGGCAGCACGCACTGTTCCCTGCCGCTAAAGAGCAGAAGGCGATGATCGATGCGATCTCGCAGTTTGGCGTGCTCTTGCTGCTTTTGCTCACCGGCATGGAGATCGATCTCAAGCTCGTGAAGAGAACCGGACGGGCGTCGGTAGCCGCCTCGCTCGCAGGCATTTTAGTACCATTCGCCTTCGGCGTGGCGCTTGGCGAACTGCTGCCCGCTTCCATGCTGCCCGATCCGAACAAGCGGCTGATCACCTCACTGTTCCTTGGTACCGCGCTGTCGATCGCATCGGTGAAGATCGTAGCAACCGTCATCGCCGAGATGAACTTCACCCGTCGCACGGTCGGCCAGGTCATTCTTGCCTCCGCGATCATCGACGACACCGTCGGCTGGATCATCACCGCGATCATCTTCAGTCTGGCGCTACAGGGCCAGGTTGACGCCTTCAACATCGCGAAAAGCGTGCTTGGCGCGCTTGTGTTCATGGGGCTGAGCCTCACCATCGGCCAGCGCGCGGTGTTCAGCATCATCCGCTGGGTCAATGACAATTTTGAAAGCGATTTTGCGGTGATCACCGCGATCTTGTTGATCATGGGCGTGATGGCGATCATCACCGATTTGATCGGCGTGCATACCGTGCTTGGAGCCTTCGTCGCCGGCATCCTGATCGGCGAATCGCCGATCCTCACCCGTCACATCGACGAGCAGCTGCGCGGCCTAATCTTCGCGTTTTTCATGCCAGTGTTTTTCGGTACCGCCGGCTTGAGCGCCGACCTCACCATCCTCAAGGATCCAGCCCTGCTGACGCTCACCCTCGGACTGATCGTAATCGCCAGCCTCGGCAAGTTCAGCGGCGCATTTATTGGCGGCAAGCTCGCTGGCCTCACCCCACGCGAATCGCTGGCGCTCGGCACCGGCATGAATGCGCGCGGCTCGAGCGAGGTGATCATTGCGACCATCGGCCTGTCAATGGGAGCGGTCAACCCGAACCTGTTCACCATGATCGTCACGATGGCGGTAATCACCACCGTAGCAATGCCGCCGACGTTGCGGTGGGCGCTGGCCCGACTGCCGATGCGCAAGGATGAAAAGCAACGGCTCGACCGCGAGGACGTGGAAGCCAAGGGCTTCGTGCCGAAACTCGAGCGGCTCCTCCTCGTCATCGACGAGAGCACCAACGGCGAGTTTGCTACGCGCATCGCGGGGATCATTGCCGGCAGCAATGCGATGCCGACGACCGTGATGCACATCAAGACCGACAAGAAGGCTGGAAAGGCAGCAGCCAACGCCGAGAAAGAAAAGGCGAAAGAAGCGGGCGAAACCGTGAAGGAAGTCGCCGAGCGGGCTGAGCTGGCAAACACGTCCGAAGAAAAGACCGATATCAAGCTCGTTGTGACCACAATGGTGGAAAAAGCGCCGAAGCAGGAGGCGGTCGCCGAGGAAGCCAAGAAGGGCTACGGTCTAATGATCATCGGCATGCAAAAGACCTCCATTCGCCACGACCAATTTCACGACGACGTGGCAAACCTTGCCGCCGGCTTCGACGGACCGATTGTCGTGGCCGACGCGCGCGAAGAGCACCTCGAAAATCCGCTGCATGGCAAGCTAAGCATCTTGGTCCCGGTCAATGGCACGGAACCGTCGCGTCGCGCTGCCGAGATCGCCATTGCGCTCGCACGCGCGAGCAAGGCACCGCTCACCGCGCTCTATGTCGCCGCCCGCGGTAAGAAGAAAAGGTCGCGGCAATACGAAGAAGCAATCCTCAAGGACATCGTCGAACTGGCCGATACCTATGAGGTGGACCTGCGCACGTCCGTGCACGCTAATGTCGCACCTGAAGAAGCGATCCTGGAGGAAATGGCGCGCCGCCGGCACAATCTGGTGGTCATGGGGGTCGGCCGCCGCCCGGGCGAGAAGCTGTTCTTCGGCGACACCGCGGCTGCTTTGCTGGAAAAATCGGGGAACTCACTAATGTTCGTGGCGAGTTGACGCCGCGCTTTGGTCCAATAGCGGACAAAGACGTGTGCGATCCGATTGTCCGCTAAGTGCCAGAAGGCGCGCTTGCTTTGTATTCCATTGGCGTGTGCAATAATTCCCAGCCGACAAGATCGTTAGCGTCGGGACCAGTCGATATAACCAGTTGTACGGTTGCGTTCGGAAATCTGATTTATCAATTCGACGAAGCGGCGACAAAATTGAGCATCAAAAATCTCTTCGATGCTCTCAGCGCCAACGCTTTCATCGTGCACCAGCGCATCGAACTGGCGTTTGAGTAAGTCCCATTCATTGGTTTTCGACACCGACATCTCCAACACGGCGGCGTCTGAAGTGTTGCCCGACGTTTATCGGGCCATAGCGTTAAGCACGAGGAAGGCCATAAATATGCCGCCCAAGGACCACCCAAATAGCAACGCCGCCTGCCGCTCTCCCATAGACTCATAACGACTACGCTGAACAAACGTTCATCTGAGTTATGTTATTATTTTTGAACTTCTTGCAAACGCGTGTGATTTTGCAACGCACAATCGGTCTATTGCTCTTGAGGCGGCGATAACGCAGACCTATCATGAAAAAAGAAGGGCCCTTTTAGCGCAGCAACTCATGAGTATTCGCCGACTGATTGCCAATGGCTCCTTTGGCCCCGACGAAATCGAAGCAATGACGGCAGCATATGACGCTGCGTTGATAGAGCTTTGCCAACCCAACAACGACGACCCGATAACCGAGTGATCGCGAAATCGATCGTCAATGTGACTGCCACCGGCGAACGCGATCCCATGCTGATAAAAGAGCGCGCGATTAATGCATTAGGCGTGCGCAGGCCCACCGCCGCATAAGGTGCCCGGCGAGGGGTCATTAGCGGACAACCGTCCCGGACCAAAATTCGGCTTTGTCCGTGTAAGGGCCGGTCGACAGAGTGACGTTCACCAATCACGGTGTCTGCTTTTCAACACGCTGCCGCCGCGACCAAATCAATCGCGGCGACATCTGTGCGACGTGAAGGTGAACGATTCGATTAACAAGAACTGCGCGTCTTGACGATCCCGTCGCCGTTCGGCAGCCGTGTGCGCTCACCGTTTGGCATTCGGCGCGATGATTTCGCCACCCGTAATGATGGCCGCGATCATGGCTAACGACTATTCCGTTATCGCGTTCGTGCACCACGCTGGAAGCGAGGCCAGTAGCAACGCGCTCATACGTTGCCCCGATAATAGATAACGTGGACCCTTGGAAAAAGTTCCGTCATTGTTGGGCCGCGGCCTTTGCGGTGGACTGGGGAAATGCCAGTTTTCATTCCTCGCTATGCTGGCCTAAATAAACAGATTGCTCCGCTTCGGTTCATTAGCGGACAAACCCTCCCGGGCCAAAATCCGTCGTTGTCCGCTTTGGTCCGATTGCAGACCAAACGCCGGTGGGCTCGGATTGTCCGCTTTTTGCCAATAGCGGACATCCGTCCTACTGCTGACTCTTGTTCGGATATTCGCACCGTCACAGTGGCCAAAGAAGAAGGGCTGCCGACGGGGGGACGTACGGCAGCCCGAGGTTCAAGATGCCGCCAGCTCGCTTCGGGGGAAGGGGGACGGAGCCAACAGCAGAAGCCTAACTGGATGCAGTTGAATTAGTTCCTCAACAGCACTCTCGATTCAGCGGATACTCAGCAGATTGTGTGGAAATTCGGCAAAGAGATTGCGTTGCGGGCCATCCCAATTTTTACGAGTGTTCCTTGGCTAGGCGTAACCTCCGCTAACTTCGCTGCTTTTTTCCTTGCCCTACACGGAATGCGGCTTGGGAACTGTACATCGCTTATGACTAAGCTCGTTTCAGTCACGATAGGCTCCGGCGGATTGTCACAACAAGTGGGCCGGCTCTACCCGTTCCATTTAGGGGCCGGAACCGGAAATCCGATCCACGGCCTAAAACGAAACGGATCACTTCTCATCAATGATGGAACCCATATTGGTAAATCTATCCGAAAGTTAATCGTCGTTGGCTATATGTTTCGGAACATCCGACGCGGCGAGTTGTTGCCTCCCAGAAGTCAACAACGATTTTGGAGTGAGCCAAATGCAGACGAGCAGGACGACTATATTGATGGCGATGTTTACCACGGTGCTTATGGCGACAACCGCTTCCGCTGCGCCGGACCACGGTGCGCGCGTCGCCGGGCGCGGAACGATGCATGTTAAAGGTGCATCGCACTTCAATGCCGGCGGACCCCGCATCAACAATTCCGCGGCAACACCCCGCATCAACGCTGGAAGTTCCGGCGTGCGGACAAATTTTACCGGTAGCGCTCGCACTGCACAGTTTTCTGACAATCGCTCCACAAGTGGCTGGCGCGAACACGCTTACCGGCGGGGTTACTTCGGCGGAGGCTTCGGAGCAGGTTTGGCCACTGGTGCGTTAATCGGTGGCGCAACCTATGCCTACGGCGGCTATCCGTACGGCGACTACGGCTACGCCGACTATGGCTATGACGATTATGCCTATGACGATGGCTATGGTGCGTACGCAGAAGCGCCCGTAGGCTATGGCGCGTACGCACAAGCGCCCGTCGCGAACGATGAAGCGTATTGTGAGCAACGCTTCCGGTCGTACGATCCCGCCAGCGGAACCTATTTGGGTTACGACGGCCTGCGGCATCCGTGTCCCTGACGCCTCGCCGCGCGATTTTGGTGTTTATGGTGGATAAAGAGCCTCGACCAAATGGGCGAGGCTCTTCCTTTTATGTCCTCGCCATCCCTTCGACAGGGGGCCGTCCAGCACGCTGGAAATGTCACTTTGGGTCAAAAGCAGACAAACCGCCCCTAGCCAAAACGCGGCGTTGTCCGGTTATAAGAATCGGCATTCGCATTGCTGTTCCCTGCGGGGGGACCACGCGATGAGTGGCGTTGCCGCGGCGGCTTACATGGAACCTGCTGACAGCTGAGGCGTTAAAGCCCGACTCTGTTCGGCAAAAAGGAAAACCCCATGCGAACCAAATTACTTGTATCAATGACAGCACTTACCTTGGTGGCACTTCCATTCGCTGCGCAAGCCCAAGGTACTCTCCGCGGCGCGCAAGAAGGCGCCGAAGAAGGTGGGCGTGCTGCTGGTCCTCTCGGGGCTGTTGTAGGAGGCACTGTCGGCGCTGCCGTCGGCACTGTTGGCGGAATATTAGGCGTAGAGGATCGTCCGCGCTTTCGTGAGTACGTTGTACGCGAGCGCATACCCTCATACCGCTACGAGCAGGAACTTCGCGTCGGTGCTGTGCTGCCCGAGCAGGGTGTCACCTATTATGACGTGCCGGCTGAGTACCACGTGACGGGTTACCGGTACACCTACGTGAACGACCATCCCGTTCTGGTTGAGCCCCGCACTCGACGTGTGGTGGAGATCATCGACTAGAATCGCGCATTGATGATCAGCAAAATTGAGAGGGCCGCTCTTAACCGAGTGGCCCCTTTTTATATTTTTCTGAATAATTTTGGATCAGGCTCCGATTGCCAAAAGCGGACATTCGCGACTGCGGTTGGAATGTCTGCTTTGTAAGCCGAGGCTTTCCGGAAGAGACGCCATAGCGAGGGTTCTGCACAAACGTAGGTGCGGTCGGATTGTCCGTTGCCAATAGCGGACATCGCGCCTACCAAAGCTGATGCTATTCGACCAGCGCCGGTGTCGCTATGCTCCGCTACAAACTTGGGAGACCGCTTGTCCGGCCTGCGCATTTACGGTATCGCCCGCACCCGCGCGTTCCGAGCGCTCTGGATGGCGAATGAGCTCGGGCTTGACTACGAGCACTTGCCGATCGAGATCGGCGCTGCCGGCGCCCGCTCGCCGGAGTTTCTCGCTATCAATCCGAACGGGCGCCTCCCCTTCATCGTGGACAACGGTTTCGTGCTGTTCGAGTCGCTTGCGATCACGCTCTACCTCGCCAAGAAGCACTCCAATGGCAAACTCTATCCCGGCACGCTGGAAGGTGAGGCGACCGCGTGGCAATGGAGCCTGTGGGCCGTCACCGAGGTCGATCGCGGCGTCAACATTTGGTCGCTGCACGCCGTCCGCCTACCGCCGGCCGAGCGTGATGCCATCAGGCGCAACGAAGCCCTGAAGGTTCTCGTGGCGCCGTTCAAGGTACTCGACGCGGCAGTTACCAAGCAACAATATCTGCTTGGCGCCGACTTCACGGTAGCCGATCTCAACGTCGCCGCGGTTATTAGCCGTGCTATCGACATGGACCTTTCCGCGGTGCCAAACCTGAAGGCGTGGCTCAGGCGCTGTCTCGAGCGGCCGGCCGCCCGAAGGGCACTGGCGCTCAAGGCCAAGGCCGACAACGAAACGCCGGCGGAAGTGACCCGGCACATCGCTAAAATCAATCGCCTGTGAGATCCAAGCACGACCCGTTCGATCTCGTCCGCCGCGCTTAATGTCCGCTTTGTGCAATAGCGGACATCGCGCCTGTACCGCACTTCTGAATAAAGAGGCCGCCAATTTAGGCGGCCTCGCAATATACGGTTATCTTTCGGAGCTTAATTCGGTAGGCCCTCGACTACGTAAGATTTAGCTTTAATCGCCTTGTCACGGTCTGCCTTGAGTGCCGTCCAAGCTGGTGAGGTGCGCGAAGCTTGAGCCTTTTGCAGGCTATCGTAGACTACTACGGTCACCCGCTTCGGTGCTTCGCCTTCGAGTGCGGAAATTTTTCCGCCTCGGACCAAATATGTTCCGCCAGTCGACTTAATCACTTCCCCAACCTTTGGGAGATATGCGTTTTGTGCTTCTTGATTGATGACCTCAATCTCCGTGATGACATAGGCTTTTGGCGTCGCCTGCGCATGAAGGCCTTGGACTGCGATAGCTCCAAATCCGAAGCTGGCAACTGCTAACGCCACTATGTATCGAGTTTTCATAATCGCTCCCCTGTAAGCGCCGATAATCCGGCGGTGGGTACAACACCACGGCTACAATCTTAATCCAGTGCAACGTGACGCCCGCGGTGCGAATTTATGTAGCTTTTATTTCGTCGGGTGCTGACCACCCCGCTTTTCTGGCCCCAGTCCCTGCGACATGCTTGCGGCATGTGCGGATAACTGAGCTCATTGTTGCCCCAATGCTGCACGCGGTAGAACGATCCTGATTTCCGTGAACTCGCCGGGCTGCGTGTCGACCTCAATAGACCCGCCATGTTGCTTGACGATGATGTCGTGACTGATGGACAGGCCAAGCCCGGTGCCCTCGCCGGCGGGCTTGGTCGTAAAGAAGGGAGTGAACAACCGCTCCTTCACCTCGGGCGGAATGCCCGTGCCATTGTCGCGGATTCTGATCTCCACGCGGTCGCCCAGGTTCTTGGTAGTAGCGGCAAGGGTAGGCTCGTAGTCGCCTCCATTGGCTTCAGCTTTGCGCTTGGTCGCCGCGTAGAAGCCATTCGAAATTAAGTTCAGCAGTACCCTTGTGATGTCCTGTGGGAACACGTCGACCTCGCCAGCGGTTGGATCAAGCGACCTCTCCATTGTGATGGTAAAGCCCTTCTTCTCGGCCCGCGCCCCGTGATAGGCGAGGTTGAGGCTTTCCTCGACGAGGGCGTTGATATTGACGGGCCGGTGCTCACCCGAGCCTTCGCGCGAGTGCAGCAGCATGTTCTTGACGATGGCATCGGCACGCTTGCCGTGCTGCACGACCTTGTCGAGGTTACCTCGTAGTGTGTCCATCAGTTCGGTGATCTCGCTACGCCTCTTTTCGTTGAGGCTCACATCCTTTAAGGCTTCTTGCAATTCATCGATCAATTCAGCGGAGACCCCGGAGAAATTATTGACAAAATTGAGTGGGTTCTTGATTTCGTGCGCGATACCGGCGGTGAGCTGACCAAGTGAGGCCAACTTCTGCGTCTGCACCAGGCGATCCTGCGTGGTGCGCAAGTCCTCCAGCGAAGCGGCAAGCTCGCGCGTGCGTGCCTGCACCTCCTCAAACAAGCGTGCATTCTCGATCGCGATCACCGCCTGATCGGCGAAGGTCGTCACGAGCTCTATCTGCTTCTCCGTGAACGGATTCACTTTATCGCGGGTCAGCGTGAAGACGCCGATCGGAGACCCCTCGCGCAGGAGCGGCACGCCGAGGATGGTCCTGTACCCGAATGCCTGCTGGTAACCGGTCGCCTGGTATTCAGGATCGGCCAGCGCGTCGGGAATATGAATTGCCTTGCCCTCCAAGGCGACCCGCCCCGTCGCGCTGCCGCGATCCGCTTGTACTAGATGTTCCACCGCGTACTGCACCGCCTCGCGCGAAAAACCGTAATTTGCGCGTATCCGATACAACTCCCCCTCACGCATCATGATAGCGCCCTTGTCGGCCGCGCAAACTCGGGCAGCCGACTCGGTCAAGGTGTTGAGCACCGTTTGCAGATCGAAGGCCGAGCGGCTGATGACCTTGAGCACGTCGGCGGTGGCGGTTTGCTGCTGCAGCGATTCACGTAGCTCGTTGAGCAGGCGGGTATTCTCGATGGCGATGACGGCCTGAGCGGCGAAGTTTTTGACCAGCTCGACCTGCTTGTCCAGAAAGACGCCAGCGTCTTGTCGGTACATGTTGATTGCGCCGATTACCTCATCGTCTTTGAGCATGGGAACGGAAAGAACAGCGCGGTAACCGCCCAGTTCGACCAATGCGACACGATTTTGATCACGTTCGAAATAGGCCGGTTCTGCGGTGAGGTCCGCAATTTGGACGGTCTGCTTTGTTTCACGACTACGATAGAGACTAGCGCCCGGTCCAACGCGCAATATCGGCTCGCGCTGACGCAGCTCCGCTAATGCAGGCGGGGTATTGTGTTGCGCGACTACACGAAAGTCGTCCCCCTCGCAGAGAAACAGGGTCCCGAATTTCGCCCCGCAGATCCGCACAGCATTGGCAAGCATCGCTTCAAACACGGGCTCTAGTTGGCCGGGCGAGCTGCTGATGATCTTGAGCACGTCGGCGGAGGCGGTCTGCTGTTGCAGCGATTCCCGCAGCTCGTTGAGGAGCCGCGTATTCTCGATGGCGATGACGGCTTGGGCCGCGAAGTTCTTCACCAATTCGATCTGCTTGTCGGTGAACGGGCGGACCTCTTGGCGGTAGATGCTGATCACCCCAATTAACTTATCTTTGTTGAGCATCGGCACAGAGATGATCGTCCGGTAGCCGCCGAGGTCTGCACCGGCAACCACGAACGGGTCGCCCTTGCGGTATGCCTCTCGCTTCCGACTATCGAGGACTTGAGCCGCCTGTTTGGTTCTCGCAACGCGACCGAGAGTGCTTTCGGGATCTGGGCGGAGTGGTCGGTTTTTGCGGGCCTCTACGAACGCGGGTGGCGCGTTGTGGAATGCGGCGGCGTAGAATCCATCTTCTTTGGACAAATAGAGCGTACCAAATTTTGCTCCGCAGATGCGGGTCGCATTCTCCAATATGGATTGAAATACCCGCTCCAAATCGTCAGGCGACGCGCTGACGATTTGGAGGACTTTCAAGGTCGCCGTAAGTTGCTCCAATGCCTCGTCGCGCTCACGAGTGAGCCGCGCGGCGTCTGTTACCTCGTTAGGAGCGACGGAACTTGGCGTATTGCGGCGCTTCAACGTCCTTAGGTGTTGCGTTTTTGGTGCTTTGCCGCCTGTTTTGCCGCGCCGCCTCATTGCCTCCCCCGGGGCTCAGGACAGGGCATCGTAATCTTTGAATCCAGGCTCGTTAAGGGACGGTCCAATGTCCGCTTTGGGTCAAAAGCAGGCATGAAGACCACTCCGCGCGATGTCTGCTTTACCCTGAAAGCGGACATCGCGCCCTGTCCTCACAACTTCAGCCATTCAACGAGTGCCTTTGTCACCGCGGCCGGCTGTTCGAGCGTCGAAAGATGGCCGCTGTCGGGGATCACAACCAGGCGCGATCCCCGAATGCCGGCGGCGATCTCGCGGGCAAGCTCTGGCGGCGTCGCCTCGTCGCTCTCGCCGACCAGAACCAGCGTCGGGCAGGAAATCGCAGCAAGGCTGGGGCGCGAGTCCGGACGGCTCAAGATCGCCAGTTGCTGGCGCAAGTAAGCCTCGATGCCGGTTGCCTCGGCCATCTCCCGGACTATGCGCTTAAGCGCTTCATCGCCATGTCGGTTGCGATGCACGTAGATCGGAAAAGCCTGTTCCGGAATCTCCGCGTAGCGGCCTTCCT
>DASSLE010000255.1:0-10451 GCA_035689725.1 Pseudolabrys sp. | reverse complement strand
GTTGGTTTCAAAACCGAAACTGATCACACTGCCGGTCATCGCTGAATCCCTCCGATGCGATTTATGAAGATACGTCTTTCCATGACTTGGTTCGCACTCGTTCTATCCACCGAGTGGCATTAGCGGCGCCCACCTCGTCGCAACCGCGGCGGCGCGGCTCAGGTATTGGCGGGCTTTTTCGTGCGCGATCTCTAGCAGTTTTTCAGGAGATGCCGTTTCGATCTCTGAGATGTGTCGGGCGATTAAGCGCGAGACCTCTGACGCGTGCGTCAGAGGGCCCATATGCCCGGCGCCGGCGATTGTCTTCAGTCTGCCCCTGGGTAAAATTTCAATGAGTCTTTCCGAGATCACGCGTGTGGGTAGCGGGGCATACTCGCCGCGCAAAATGACCACTGGAAAGTTGAGCGTCTTATAGGCTTTGACCGGCGTCGGATCATCAATGAGAGCTTGGAAGTCCAAAGGAGCTTTGGGAGCCCAACGGATCAATCTGTTTTGCGCCGCGGGACGCATCGCCTTCCAAGTGCCAGGGCGGTTCCAGTAGTCGACAAAGCTGGCGACGCCAGCGCGGTGGTCGCCAGTGGCAATGCAATGCCTGATGTGCCTGGCGAGTCCATTGATTTCAGCGAATGCTGTGGCACCAGCCTGCCCCATTTGTCGAAGCAAATGAAATGCTGTTGGTTCGTAGAGTGACAGACTCGCGATGCGCTCCGGTCGACTCAGCGCGATATGTAAAGCGACCCCGCCCCCATACGAGTGACCGACGAGATGGATTTTCTCTTCACTCTCGTCGATGAGCGCTATTGATCTTTCTGCTTCATCAGCAAGTGTAAAGGCGTGCTCACCGGTCCAGGGCCCGCTACTTTCGGAACCATAGTGTTCGGGCGTTAGTACAGTATAGTTTGTGCCCAGAGTGTCGGAGAGGTTACGCCACTGAGTACCGTCGGCACCCGAACAATGCAGAGCCATAACTTGACCGCAGTGCGTCAACTGCGGGCGCATAATATTCATAACATGGATGTTCATGGGCGGCACGCCTTTGGCCAAAGCTTGTTCAATTAGTGTCGGCTGAAGGCGCGCCGTTTCTGCTCTCTAACGGCGCGCATGATTTCCGAGCGGTCGAGTCCGATGTCCTTGAGCTGGCGATCGCTCAACGAACTGACCTGTCTAATCGCTGCTCGCTCGAGTCGCCAAGTCAGGTAGCTTGACCACCAACGCTTGAAACGAGCGCACAACTCGCTGAGCCAGGATTGCCAAACCAGCACCGGAAGAGCAGGTCGTGCCTTAGAAATCGTTCTCAAAGCTGTCTCCGCAAACTTTTGTTGCGTCTGTTCGCCCCGACATAGCTACGCGGCGGCGCAAGATGCTTTGAAACGAGCTCCATTTTCTCTTGAAGAAGCCTTGATTTCTCTTTAGGCGGCTCGCCTGTATAATTCGGCAGACAATAGTTTGCGGGGCGGCAACGTGTTGTATTTATTTGAGCATTTTACGCTGGACGAAGAGCGCCGTGAGCTGCGCAGCGACGGCAGCACAATTGTCCCGGTTGGACCGCAAGTATTCGATTTGTTGACCTATTTGATCAAAAATCGCGACCGCGTGGTTAGCAAAGATGACCTGATCGCATCCGTGTGGGGCGGTCGCATTGTTTCCGATTCCACCTTGGACAGCCACATCAACGCGGCGCGCAAGGTAGTCGCTGATAACGGTAAGGAGCAGCGCCTCATTCGCACGGCGACACGCAAGGGCATCCGCTTTGTTGGCGAAGTCATCGAGAAAGCGGGCAACGGTCTTTCAACCCCAGCCGAGTCGCTGTCCGGCATGCAACAGAAGGTTCAGTTTTGTACCGCCTCTGACGGCGTTCGAATCGCCTACGCGTTGGCCGGACAGGGGCTACCTTTGGTCAAAGCGGCCAATTGGCTCAATCATCTTGAATATGACTGGCAGAGTCCAATTTGGCGCCATCTGTTGCACGCACTCGCGGCAGAATATCAACTCATCCGCTACGACGAACGCGGCAACGGCCTCTCCGATTGGGACGTGGAAGACATTTCATTTGAAGCTTTTGTGCGCGACCTTGAGAGCGTCGTAGATGCGACGGGGTTGAAACGGTTCGCTCTGCTGGGAATATCGCAAGGCTGCGCTGTCTCCATTGCTTATGCAGTGCGGCACCCGGAGCGCGTTAGCCATCTTGTGCTCTATGGCGGATACTCGCGCGGACGCCGGATGCGCGGCTCATCTGCGGAGGTCGAGACAGCCGACGCCACTCTCACGTTGATGCGTTTGGGCTGGGGTCAGGAAAATCCAGCGTTCCGTCACATCTTCACGTCACTTTTCATCCCGGGCGGTACCGTCGAGCAAATGAAATGGTTCGACGATTTGCAGCGTGTCACTACATCGGCGGAAAATGCGGTCCGAATTCGGAGCGCTATGAATAACATCGACATCAGCGAGCTGCTGAAGCAGGTAACCGTCCCGACACTGGTCATGCATTGCCACGATGACGCGGTGGTGCCATTCGAGGAGGGGCGGATGATGGCCGCCCACATCTCCGGAGCGCGTTTTGTGGCACTCGAAGGCTTCAATCACCTTATCCTGCCGGGGGAGCCAGCCTTAGGCCGATTTCTCGACGCGATCAGGGCCTTTCTCAAAGACGCATAACTACACTGAGCCGCACCTTTCCGCGGGGGCGGCAATCTACTTGGAGTGGCAGTCACACGCGGACATTTGCAGTGCACCAGCCCATGTCCGCTCTACTCCCAAGAGCGGACATTTGCAGCGCACTCGCTTATGTCCGCTTTGGGCCAATAGCGGACATCTGGCCCGCCCCAGGATTAGTCAAGGAACAACAGCCGCGCGCGGGAGAACGATCCTGATTTCCGTGAACTCGCCAGGCTGCGTATCCACTTCGATAGAGCCGCAATGTTGCTTGACGATGATGTCGTGACTAATGGATAGGCCAAGCCCAGTCCCTTCTCCAGCAGGCTTGGTCGTAAAGAAGGGAGTGAACAACCGCTCCTTCACCTCGGGCGGAATGCCCGTGCCATTGTCGCGGATACGGATTTCGACGCGGTCGCCAAGGTTCTTGGTGGCGGCAGCAAGGGTAGGCTCGTAATCGCCCCCATTCGCTTCCGCTTTGCGCTTCGTTGCAGCATAGAAGCCGTTTGAGATCAGGTTAAGAAGGACCCGTGTGATGTCCTGCGGGAAGACATCGACCTCGCCGGCGGTCGGGTCCAATGATCGTTCCATAGTGATATTGAAGCCCTGCTTCTCGGCCCGCGCCCCGTGCCAGGCGAGATTGAGACTTTCCTCGACGATGGCATTGATATCGACGGGCCGGTGCTCCCCCGAGCCTGCACGCGAGTGCAGCAGCATGTTCTTGACGATCGCGTCTGCGCGCTTGCCGTGCTGCACGACCTTTTCAAGATTGGCCCGTAACGTGCTCATCAGTTCGGTGATCTCGCTGCGCCTCTTTTTACTGAGGCTCATGTCCTTAAGGGCATCCTGCAGTTCATCGATCAGTTCGCTGGAGAGCACCGAGAAATTGTTGACGAAATTGAGCGGGTTCTTGATCTCGTGCGCGATGCCGGCGGTGAGCTGACCAAGCGAGGCCAGCTTCTCGGTTTGCACCAGTCGGTCTTGGGCGCTCCGCAGGTCCTCCAGCGATTTACTCAAATCAGTGGTGCGCTGATGTAGCTCGCTGAGCAGCCGCGTATTCTCGATGGCAATGACGGCCTGGGCCGCGAAGTTTTTAACTAGCTCGATCTGCTTGTCGGTGAACGGTCGAATTTCCTGACGGTAGATAATGATGGCGCCGACCAAGTCGTTGTCCTTGTGCATGGGCACCGCCACTAGCGTGCGGGCGCCACCGGTGTCGGCAAGTCTGACGATCGGTCGAAAGCCTTTCGCGTAGCCCGGTTCGTCCCTGATGTCGGCGACATGAACCAGTTGCTTCGTGAGCGCAACGCGGCCGAGTGGAACATCGGGGCTAAAATGAATCACGCCTTCGTAATGTCGCTCTTCGGCGAGAGCAGATGGCACGTCGTGCATTGCGACAGCCCGGAACCCGTCGCCTTCCGCGAGCCACAAAAAACCGAACTTGGCCTCGCAGATGCGGGTCGCGTTCGCCAGCATAGCCTCGAACACCGGCTCCAGCTCGCCGGGCGAACTTGAGATGACGCGCAGGACCTCGGAGGTCGCGGTCTGCTGCTCCAGTGCCTCCGAGAGATCGTCGGTTCGCTGGCGCAATTCGTTGAGCAGCCGCGTGTTCTCAATGGCGATCACGGCCTGGTCAGCGAAAGTCTTCAGCAATTCTTCCTGGACCTTCGATGCTGGTCCGGGCTCAGCCCAGCCGACGCCGATGACGCCGATCGGCTCACCGTCGCGCAGCATCGGCACGCCCAACAGTCGCCGCCACCCCATGGCCCTCGGGAATCGTTGATCGTAATCTGGATCGGCAAGCGCGTCTTCCAGCCAAACCACCGATTTTGTGCGCAGGACTCTTCCAGATACCTGAGAAGAGTCAGGACGCATCGGGTACTTCTCCCGCATCATGTCCACGATGCTTGGGCCCACGTTGTGGGAGGCGACAAAATGTAACAGCTCACCATCGAAACGAAATACGTTGGCAAAAAGACCCCCGCAGAGAGAAACCGCATTTCGGACGATTGTCTCGAACACCGGCTGCACGTCGGTCGGCGAGGCGCGTATCACGCGAAGAATCCCAGCGGTCGCCCTCTGCTGCTCAAGCGCCTCGTCGCGCTCGCGGGTAAGCCGCGCGAGATTTGTTTCTTTGCCAGCAACGAGGGAACTGCCACGCTGTGCCGCCTTTGGCGCATTGCGGCGCTTCAACGTCTTGCGGCGTTGCGTTTTTGCTGCTTTGCCGCCTGTGTTGTCGGACCATCTCATTGCCTCCCCCGACGCTGAGGATAAGGTCAAACTAGCACACTGGAAGGGAGGTTACTCGGCGATCTAACCACGTGATGTCCGCTTTGGGTCATTAGCGGACATGACGGCCTCTAGTTGCGATGTCTGCTTTACCCCCAAAAGCGGACATTCGCCGGACGGTTTGTCATGTCCGCTTTGTGCCAAAAGCGGACATTCAGGCCAGCGAGGACTAAGACCGGCCGGGAGACCCAGCGAGGAACACAGCAGCCCGCGGCAGAACGATCTTGAACTCAGTAAACTCCACCGCCAAATCGGATCGCAGAAGGAGTTCGATCATGAATTTCGGTGTGATCGCTGTCACGCTTTCGCTTGAATTATCTATCGTACTTTCCTGCAACGCCGCAGATACGACTGCGTCGGAAAGGCAGCGGGCCCCCTATACGCGGCTGGCTCAGGCAAGCCCAGACACGGCCGGCGCAACAACCACCAACAATCTGCAAGGCATCGGTCTCACCGCTTCTCACAAACGGATCATTTACGACAACATCGCCAGCGAACAGGCGGAAACCGTGTCGGGCGACCTTCGGCTTGCCGTTGGGAGCACCATTCCCGACTCGCTCATGCTCAATTCTATGCCGATCGCGGTGAAGGATCAGATTGGCCTGCTATTAAGGGATTTCAAGTTCGTCAAGGTAACGGGCGACAATATTCTGATCGTCGATCCTGCCAGCCGCAAGATCGTGGACATCATCACCAAGCAAGAAGCCGGACAATAAAGCAAGCATTCCACACCATGGTAGAGCGAGCAGCTAAGAATGATAGGGTCAGGCGTTGCCTTGCTAGGGGGGTAGTTGTTTTTCTCTGGATTGTTCCGCTGCAAATTTTGGCGCTTGCTGAAGACGATCCGTTGCAAAAAGCCGTCAATTATCTTTTCACGGGGAGGAACGATCCCCAGGATGCCCCCGAAATTTTGGATCGAAAATCATGCGTGGTTGTCGTGCCCGATCCGAAATCCAAACAGTCCATTAGGTATTATCTAGGCCGGTTTAAGATGGACACCGCCTTCATCAACAAAACCTATGCCGGCTCGGAAACCATTTACAGTTTAGACGTCAAGGGCGGTGAGGTCATTGTCGAATACCTGGATCTCGGCAAAAGCACGGTCCTCCATGGGCACAAGTCCGCGCAAATATCTCTGCCGGGAGATATCGATCAAACAAACAAAGCACTGGCATTAATTGCTAGCCTCTGCAGGAACAGCAAGCCCGCTGAGTGATGTTCAAGAGAACGCCAGCCAGTGGCCCGAAGGAACCCGGCAGTAGCCTTAACTGATGTCTCAGCGGAGCTAAACTGACATCGACCTATTGACGTGGCACAATCAGATCCCTCCGAAATGGAGCATTTGCAATGCCGCTGCAGCAAGGCGAGGTCCGGGGTTACGACTTCAATCGGTCGGTCGTTGAGTTCACAATGCTCAATCAGGGCAATGTAATTCTGTGCGCGATCAGCACAGCGGCGATGGACGGCCTTGAAGGCAGGCGTGATGTGAGGCCAGATCAGCGTGTAGATCAGTTCATTCGGCTGCGTGAAGTAATTGAAGAGCGAGCATCACGTAAGTTCTTCGAAGAGAAGGCCCAGGCCGACCGACCCGTGGTGTTGCGAGCCAACGATTTTTCTAAATAATCGACTGATCGGTTCGTGAACTCGCGCCGTTGCATATACATACGCAAAGCCTAGCACTTTACGACCGGGCGGCGCGTGAGAAATGGCACACCACCGGCCTCATCAGATGCTTCTCAGCCCGATGTCCGCTTTGGGTCAAAAGCGGACAAACCATCGCTGGCCGAATCCACCTTTGTCCGCTTTGGCCCAATAGCGGATAAACGAGGGTGCGGTCGGATTGTCCGCTAAGTGCCAATAGCGGACATGACCTGTTTCATTCGATGACTTCGTCGGCACGACCTATCAAGGACATCGGGATTTCCAATCCAAGTGCCTTGGCGGTCTTCAGATTTATGATCAGCTCGACCTTTGTAGCCTGCTGGATCGGCAGATCAGCCGGCTTTTCGCCACTGAGTATTCGGCCCACGTACATTCCGACAGTGCGATGGGCTTCAGCGATGCTGGCGCCATAACTCATCAGACCGCTGGCCGCCACAAACTCGCGAAGGGGATAAATCGTTGGTACTTTATGACCTGCTGCCAGCTCGACGAGTTTGTCGCGCCGAGTAACGAAGAAAGGATCGGCCATGACTAGGAGCGCGTCTGCACGCTTTTCGGTGAGCGTAGCAAAGGCTGCCTCCAGTTCGCGGTCGGTACGAGCTTGAATGAAATCCAATTTCTGGCCTACAGACTGAGCCGCTGCCAGTACATCTTTTGTCTGAGCTTGAGCATCCACGTTGGCGGGGTTCATAAGGAAGCCGATCAACGTTGCCCTTCGGAACCGTCTCCTGCATCATCTGAAACCGTTTTGCGGACAGTGTACCGATCAAAAGGCTTACGCCGGTGATATTGCCGCCGGGTCGGTTGAAGCTGGAAACGAGACCCAATCCGACCGGATCTCCGCCGATTTCAAAGACGATCGGGATGGTTGCAGTCGATGACTTGGCTGCCACTGCTGTCGTAATACCGCCTATTGCGGCAATCACGCGAGTGAACACGTCCCCCATTCCACCCGTTGGGCGCTGCACCCCTCGTAACCGCGTATGGGTTCGCGAGTGCCCAGTGAATGGTGTTATCAATCAGTTTGAGGCGTAGTCGTAGTCTTATCGACCAAAGCCAATCGAGCAACGTCAGCCAAAACGAACTGTTTTTCATCGTGCTCTATCCCAAACTTAAAGCGGCCAGAAAAAAAATGAGAGGAGTCGGCAACCTTACCCGTTTTGCCATGTTCCGTGGCGAAGAAACGGGTCGACCGAAATCCAGGGACCAACAGGCCCGGTTATGGAGTGCGCCCATCCGTGAACGGGCGCAGGTATGGCTTGTGAACCGGAGCCTGCGTGAGTTGCCGGTGGGAGTTTGCGGGGCTTGCAGTAAGGCTCAGGTGGGACGAAGATTTGAACGATAAAATATTGGAGGCAGCTTTGCGTCCCGCACAAAGCCCTGTCATGCGCCTTATTCAAAACCTTATGCGCAAGCGCGATTTTTACGCCGGCGGGTTGGTCATATTTCTCGGTCTCGTGATGGCCCTGAAGGGGCCCGGCTATCGGCTCGGCACCCTGATGCACATGGGACCAGGATTTCTGCCGACCGCACTTGGTGTCATTTTGATCTGCCTGGGCATCGCAATTGCGGGAACTGGCCTTGCCGTACCCGAGGGCGAGGATGAAGACATCCTGCCCAAGCATCCCGAGTGGTTCGGCTGGGCCTGCATTCTAGCCGGACCGCTGTGTTTCATCCTGTTCGGCAGCTACTTCGGTATGATCCCCGCGATCTTCACTTGCGTGTTCGTTTCATCGCTCGGCGATCGCACGGCGACACTGAAGAACTCGGTTGTTCTTGCGACGGTCGTGACAGTATTCGGCGTCGGGTTGTTTTCGTATCTGCTGCAGGTCCCGTTGCCGCTGCTGACGTGGAGAGGCCTGTGATTGAAACCGCACTAACGGATCTTTGGTACGGGTTCGGCGTCGCGCTGCAACCGCATAACCTGATGTGGTGTTTCATTGGCGTGCTTGTCGGCAATATGGTCGGCGTGCTGCCAGGGATGGGGCCTCTCGCGACCATTTCAATTCTGCTGCCGCTCACATTTGGCATCAAACCGGTGGGCGCGATCCTGATGCTCGCCGGTGTGATGTATGGCGCCCAATACGGCGGCGCCATCTGTTCGATCCTGCTGAACTTGCCTTGTCACCCGCCACATGCGGTGACGTGTCTCGACGGCTTCCCGATGACGAAGCAGGGCAGGGGCGGCGTCGCACTTGGATTGACTGTGATGGCGTCGTTCGTAGGCGCCTCCTGGGGCATCACGGAAATGATTTTTCTATCGCCGATCCTGGTGCGCGTCGCGCTCCAATTCGGTCCGGCCGAAATCTGTTCGCTCATGTTGCTTGGCTTGTTGGCGGGTTCGACGCTGGCGCGCGGCTCGCCAATCAAAGGTGTGGCGATGACGGTGCTCGGGCTGATGCTCGGCATCGTCGGTACCGATCTTGAGACCGGTGCGGAACGCTTTACCTTCGGAATGACTCATCTCGATGATGGCATTGAGCTGGTCGCACTCGCGCTCGGTCTGTTTGGCATTGCCGAGTTCATGAATAGCGTTAATCAGGTGTCGTCGATCAATACGGCCTATACAAACGTTCGCTTGCGCGACATGCGCCCGACCAAATCCGACATGAAGCAGGCAATCGCGCCGATGTTCCGTGGCACGCTGGTTGGGAGCCTATGCGCGCTTATTCCCGGCACCGGGCCGACCATCGCATCGTTCGTTGCCTATGCGACGGAAAAGAAAATCTCGAGACACCCCGAAAAGTTTGGCACTGGGTTGATCGAAGGCGTGATCGCGCCGGAGGCTTCGACCCATTCGTCAGTGCAGGGCGACTTTATCCCCACCATGAGCCTCGGGATCCCAGGCGACGCGGTGATGGCGTTGCTGTTGGGCGCGCTGATGATCCAAGGCATTGTGCCCGGCCCGCAGCTGATCAAGGAACATCCGGATATCTTCTGGGGACTCGTCGCCAGCTTCTGGATCGGCAATATCACGCTCGTTCTGCTGAACGTGCCGCTGATCGGAATCTGGGTAAAACTGCTGACGATACCGTACAAATATCTCTATCCAAGCGCGCTGTTCTTCGTAAGCATCGGCGTCTATGCCGCAAATAACGACATGTTCCAGGTTGGCGAGACGGTGGTGATCGGCATTCTGGGCTATGTGCTGCTGCGGCTTGGCTTTCACCCGGCCCCGATCCTGCTTGGCTTCGTGCTCGGGCCGCGGTTTGAGGAGAACTTCCGCCGCGCCATGTTGATCTCACGTGGCGACATCGGTGTGTTCGTGGAGCGGCCGATCAGCGCGGTATTCATTGGTCTGTGCGTGCTGCTTATTGGATTGCAGATCTATGTTCGCCTCCGCGGACCCAAAACACCGATCGAGATCCCGGCAGCGCTAGAAGGTGCGGAATAGCGGCCTAAAGCCCCGCCAGTTCCACGCATGATCCGATAAAGCCGGGCCTGGCCCTCGAGGCCGGGGCGATCGAAGAGCGAAATCGCTCTCGATCACGGACAAAGGCGGGTGCGGTCGGATTGTCCGCTAAGTGCCAAGAACGGACATCAACTTCGCAAAAACTGAGTATGGGTGCTTGGGCAACCACTCACTTTTTGTCACTCTCATTTGCAGGACATAATACTCCACATCTTTGAAAAACGCTGGTATTGGACGCCGTCGGCAATCTTCTTGGCATCATCGGTCATCCGAGGGCCCGACAGTCGGCGAGGAGGTTACCTCCTATGGGACGGGTGGCACACACGTCGTTCTGAAATGTGATATACTTCAACATGTCCCGCGTAGTCTTCGGCACACAGGGAAGCGCATGAAGTGACGGGAATTGCTCACTCTTCTTGGTTGAGCATCCGGTTGA
>DASSLE010000254.1:0-7931 GCA_035689725.1 Pseudolabrys sp. | reverse complement strand
ACGTGTCGGTCGCGGGATCGCGATCAGCGCCCTGGTTCCATTGATTGGTGGCCGGCGGGAACATGTGCGGAAACGCCATCAGCATAGTCGAGATTGTTTCCGCATGCTCCTGCGCATCCGCTAACTCGAGCTTTCCTTCCGGCGCCAACATGGTCTCGATCTCATCCATGTTCATGTCGATGGCGCCCATCAGGATTTTTCGTGCGAAAATCGTATCCTTGGCCGCTGGCAGATCCTGCGCTTGCGTTGGGCCCGTTAGCAATCCAATTGCCATCACCGCGATGGTAGAAGCCTTTGCCGCAGCGCCTGAAATTTCAAGGCAAAATCGCATTATATAAAGCCCTAGAGGCTATTCGAGTCCGGGCTTTTCCTGCTCACGAATGTTGGCGGTAAATACTTCGCCGGTCGCAAGAACCGTCAATTTCTTCAAGGCGCCACCCTTTTTCTCGGCATCGCGCAATGGACTGAACGCGACCTCGACCTTGTCACCGGGTTTCACGGCGTCTCTCCGCCATCCGCCGGCGCGAACCAGATTGCCGGGGCTGGTCATTTCCATCAGCCAATCGGCGGGCGCATCCCCTTCATTGAGTGAGCCGTTGACTGTGAGGGTGACGTGCGGGTTGACCCAACGTAGTTCCACCACGGTGCCTTTGATTGTGATCGTCTTAGAATGATCGAACATGGTCGTAGAATGATGCGCTGCCACCGACGAAATTCCGAGAGCGAGAACGCCCAATACGGCAATGGCGCCGGCTGACTTAATGAATTGTCGCATGCGCCCCCTCCAATGATTCATCGTCGCGGATCATTTCACCGGAACCGCAATGGTATTTCCCCAAGCGGATTTTTCCACCGGCACGAAAACGTGGTCGCCCTCCGCGTTAACTCGCTCTGCCAAATCGCCCTGCACACAAACGCCTTCCACGATATCAAACTTGCGCGCGCGTTGGCGGAAGAAGATCCGCGTTGTCTTCCAAGGTTTAGTCAGAATCTTCGGCGCAAAGATTTCGAGATCGACGTGCAGAATATCCTTGTCGGCAAGGTGGATACGCTCGATCACCCGCATGTCGCCATTGTTGGGCACACCGGCGGCTTCGCTCACGGCGAGGAGTGCTTGCGGAAGGATGTCCACGGTATCGACCACAAGGGTATCACCTTCCCAATGTCCAATTGAATGTCCGTGGAACGTCGGATCTGAAATATCGGGATGGGCGCGGCCATCGGTGTAGATGCGACGTATCCGGTTGCCATCCGACTCACCAAGCATAGTCACGCGGCCAGGCGTGAACAGGATTTCCATCGCGTTATGAGTAACCAGCATCCAAGACGGATGCGCCTCGGGTAGGCAGTTGGAGAAGATGAGGCGGGGTCGGCCAGCCTTCTCCTCGGCAAACATCTCTTCGATCTTCTTTGCGGCAGTTTCGTTCCAGGGAGGCGGATTGGTTTTGACCTGGGCATCCTGGTCGGTGATTTTGGGGTTCCACACACCGCTCCAATCCGGAAGCTTGGCGAGGTCTGCCCAATCCTGGGCGGTCGGTGGTGGATTGATAACTGTTGGCGCTTTCTTGGGTGCTTGCGCGGAAGCCAGCGATGCCACGGAAATCGTCAAAATAGAAACAAAGAAAGCATTGAGAAAAACAGGTGAGCTGATTTTCATGGGCTACTCTCCGGCAAGACTTCGGCCCAACAGTGAGAGCCAAAGTAGCTTCATTTCAGTGCATTGTGAAGCCGATCCCACGACCGAACGCGACCACTGTTACCCATACAAGCAATGACACTGCGGCAGCGGCCTTGGCCGCTAAGGGTGTTTGCTGGGTTTTGCCCCAACGCGCGACGTCGCCAATGCCGACGAGATGAAAGATCGCCATGTTGAGGCCTGCCAGCGCGAGCAAGACGAGCTTTCCCCGGAAGAAGAAATTGTGGGCGTAATGCACCGCATCCGAGGAAAACATCAAAGAACCAGTAACTGCTGCGATGACGAATGCGCCCCAGGTATAGGGCAGCACGTCGCGAATTAGGCGGCTGACTGCGCGATCGAGCGAAGCCACGCCGAGTAGTCGCAGATCGACAATCGAAATTGTGCCGACCACCAGCACGATCGCCAGGACGTGCACAGATTCGATCCAAGGAAACAGGATTTCGTTCTCGCTGATTGCTTTGGCGACGGGCGTCGCCTGCAGCCATCCCAGAGTGCGATCAATCTCCACTCAAGAATTCCCTATGTTTCAGCGACCGATTTCAGTTGGTTAGGCGTAATAGGCGATCCACCGGCCCGCGAAGATAATCGCAGACCAGAGCAGCATAGAGACGATCGCGATTGTAACCGCGGCAGCGCGGGGTCGGGGCCTCAGATCGCCAAACGCCGCATCACGCCGCTGGAAAAACTGAAAGAGGCCAGTGACGATAAGCGCCGCTACCAGCAGCATCATCTTGAGTTGGAACGCCGGGTTTTTAAGGGAGCGCGCCGGCTCACTGATGATCATAATTGCGCCGGTTGCAAACAAGATTAACAAGGGCCACCAGACGAGCGGTAAAAACCGGGACGACACCTCCTTGATCGGCCGGTCCGCCCAGAACACCCCGATCAGGCGTAGGTCGATCATAAGCGCCGAGCTTGCTACGACAGCAATCGCCAGGATGTGAATGGTCTGTACGGCCGGCACGACCCAATTTGTGACCTGGATCGCCTGACTGAGCGCTGTCTGATCGATCCACACACAAATCGCGTTGAGTGACTTGGCAAACGTGGGGTTCATATCAGAAGGTCAAAATCATTGGCCGGTAAATCTCATAACTGGCCGCGGGCCTGTCGTATAAATCATACTGGCGTCAGACCTATTTCGACATCTTCTGCAAATACGCGATGAGATCGGCGCGGTCGTTTGGGTTCGCCATTCCGGCATAGGGCATGCGGTTGGTCGGCACCATGGCTTGGGGATCGGCAATGAACTTATCGAACGTCTCCGGCGTCCAGGAAATGCCACTGCGTTTCATCGCCGGCGAGTAACGAAAATCCGCAAGCGCCCCCGCCTTGCGCTCGAAAATTCCGTGCAGGCTCGGCCCCACATTATTGCTGCTGGCCTCTAACTTGTGGCAGGGGGCGCAATCCTGGAAGCGCGCTTCGCCGCGGGCGGCATCGCCGTCGGCGCGGGCAGCACCGATCAGCAACAACGTCACGCCCAAGGCAGCGGTTGAGCGAGAGACACCGATCATGCCGCCACCAAGGGACCTGGATTTTTAACATAGCGGTTCTTGATCGCGTCCGCGGTCCAATAGGCCAACGCACCCACGGGTCCGGTCGGATTGTACGAAGCATTGTGCGGGAACACGTTGGCGCCGACGACGAATAGATTATGACAATCCCAGCTCTGCAAATATTTATTGAGCGCGCTGTCGCGCGGATTACTGCCCATGATGGTGCCGCCGGTATTATGCGTGCTTTGGTAAGGCACCACGGTCCAAGGATCGGTGCGCGCCCTGGCCGGATTGAGTTTGGTGGGATTCATCGACTTGGCAATGTCGTTGATTACCTGCGCCGCGTGGGTCCCCATTTTATGCTCGTTCGCCTTGTAATCGAAAGTCATGCGCATCAGCGGCTGACCGAACGCATTGTGGTAGGTTGGGTCGAGGTCGTAGCAATTGTAGCGATTGGCCATCACGCTGCCGCTGGCGCTAATCGTCATTGCCGTCTGGTACCACTTCGCCGTCGCTCTCTTCCATTCGCTGCCCCACTGCGGCGTGCCGCTCGGCACGGGACGATATCCAATCGGCAGCGCGGTATTAAATCCACCCGCAACATTGTACGCGCCGACGAAATTATGAGGCGCGCGGTCGAACTCCCAGTTAATGTTGAAGTCGTCGATGGTAGCGTTGGAGCCGCCAGCACTCATGAATGGATTGAAAAATTTTCCTTCAAAGAAAAGAGTGGCGCCGGCTCCAGTCTGGTAGCAATAATTTTTGCCAATGACACCTTTTTGCGCGACCGGATCGTAGGGCGCTCCAGTGCCTGACAGCAGCATCAGGTGCACGTTGTTGATAGCATAGGCGCACAGCAGCACCATAGTGGCCGGTTGCTCGAATTCCTCGCCGTTAAGCACATTGGTGTAGGTAACGCCGGTGACACGCTTGCCGTCGGAGTCTTTCAGGACCTTGGTGACCCAAGAGTGCGTGCGCAGCTCGAAATTCGGATTGCGCATCGCAATCGGGATCACCGTCATATGGGGGCTGCCCTTGGCGTTGGCTTCGCATCCGAACCGCTGGCAATAGCCGCAATACTGGCAGCCACCGAATTTGGTTCCGTCGGGATTGGTGTAGGGCTGCGAGGCATTTGCAGAGGGCCGCGGGAACGGGTGATAGCCTGCGTTGCGCGCGGCTTCACTGAACATCTCGCTGGCGAGAATGGGCGTCAGCGGTGGCAACGGATATTCTTTCGCGCGCGGCGCCTCGAACGGATTGCCGCCGGCCTGGATCTGGCCCTTGATGTTGCCGGCCTTACCAGAAACCGCGGCGGTATATTCGAATTTCTCGTAATATGGCTCGAGCTCGGCGTAAGTAATGCCCCAGTCCTGGATCGTCATGTCATCAGGGATGAATTTCTTGCCGTAACGCTCCTCATAATTGGAGCGGATCTTGAATTCCATGTCAGTCCAGCGCCAAGTGTGGCCGCTCCAGTGTACACCGGAACCGCCGACCACTTCGCCCGGCAGGAACGAGCCAAGCCGGCGCATCGGAAGTGCTTCCTGGGTCGGATTGTTGCGTACGGTAATGGTGTCGCGCGCGGTGTTCTGCATGAGGTCGTGGCGCACGACATAACGTAATTCGTCGCGGATGTTCGGGAGCGAATAATCGTTCGCGCTCGTACGCGGTGCGCCACGCTCGAGCGCGACCACCTTCAAGTCGGCCTCGGTCAGCTCTTTCGCGAGAATGCCACCAGTCCAGCCGAGTCCGACGATGACGACATCAACTTCTTTGAGTTTGGTGGTCATGATGTGTGCCCCTCAACTCATGTCCGAGATGCTGACGGGCTTATTCGGGAATGGCTTGCCGCGATATTTCTCGACGTGATCGCGGTGCACCGCGATCACTCCGGGGAAGCCGATAATGGCCCAACCCGCTTTATTGCGGTTACCGCCATAGATCGGATCGGAATACATGCCTTCGACTACGGTCTGATAGAGCGTGCCCCAAAACACGCGCACCGGCAGTCCATTGTCGAATTTGATCTTGCCGGTGGATAGGCCGATGAGCACCTCTTGGCGCTGAGCGTCCTCGATCCGGTCGAACGAATTACCGTAAGTTTTGCGGCAATGCGCGTTGGTCGCCTCGATACCGGCGCGATAAAGTTGCGCAGGCGTTAGCGGCAATTGGTAACCCTGAGATGGGGCACCTTGCTTCCACGGCCCTTGCATGTAAAGGCGCTCGCCCTTGCCCCAGGCGCCGGCAAGCGCGCGATCGATGTAGAGGTTGATGCCGAGATCGGTGCCCTTTGGGCTGATTTCGTCGGCCGGGACCATGTGATCGACCAGTGCCTCGATGAAAGCTGCCTCTTCGAGATTAAGAAACGCATATCCGGCTGCTTCAGAAGTGGTAGCCGCGGCTGCGGGCCGTTGAGCCAGCGCGTTCTGGGTCGGAGCTATCGCCGTTGTCGCGCTCGCCGCGGCGGCACCACCGACGACAGCGCCTTTCAAAATATCGCGTCGATCAAACTTCTGTTTGGTCATTGCTGCCCCCTGCCTCTAAGGATGTCCATACGCGGGCCTCGAGGACACACCCTTTGACGTCAAGCATGCTGCTTTCTAACTATTGCCGCAAGGCGGCACATCTAAGCAGCCCAAATCATCCAGGGTTGCGGCGGATAATTCCTCTCTGGCCAAGGCGAAGGCCGAGCTTTGAAAGAAGAAGCAGGCAGCCATAGGCAAGCTGCAAGCGTCGCAGCGGCGATAGAAAAGAATGTCGCTCGTAGAAATCACCCGCCAATATCTTGATTAACTGCTGCCGTGTGTTGAAAAGATCAAACGAGGACATGAGAAGGTCGCGCAGGATCGTGTCATTGATCCGGTAAATAAGCCATGAGAGAGAGTTGAGGCTAAGCCGTATCTTGCGTTCATAGTCGCGTGCCAGTTGCGCGCGTGATTGCCTGCCATCAAGAAAAGCGTCCACCACTGTCGCACCGAATGTCGCACTACTCATTGCCATCATGACGCCGCTTGAAAATAGTGGATCAATGAACGCGGCTGCATCGCCGACGAGGATGTGACGTTCGCCGACATATTTTTGTGCGTCATACGAATAATCTGCACATGCGAGTAGAGAGCTAATCGGCTGGGCATTCGTCATCTGCCTGGCGAGGCTCGGGCAGGCCGCGACGGCGCGGGCAAACAGTGCGTCGAGGCTGGTTTCCCTTGCCTTGAAAAATGCTTGTCGCCCGACGACACCGACACTCATGACATCGTCAGGCAACGGGATCACCCAGAACCATCCGTGCTCAAACAGATGGACGGTAATCATTCCGGCTTTGTCGCCAGGCAGGCGCGGAACGTTACGGAAATGCCCGAATACCGCTGCGGTGTTATTGCATTTGTCGATGCGTTTAAGTTTGAGGCGGCTGGCGAGCAGTGTGTCCCGCCCGGAGGCGTCAACGAGAAAACGGGCAGTCCATCGGATGGGAGTGCCATCCGGGCCGACCGCGGTGACACAAGGCCGGCCGTCAATCGTGATGTCGGTGACTCGAGTGCTTTCCATCACCTCCGCGCCGAGGCGACGGCTGTTGTCCAGCAACAGCTTATCGAAGTCGGCGCGTCTGACCTGGTAGCTGTAGCCAACGCTCAGATATGGATTGTCCGCGAATCGGAATGTTGTGGCCGCCCCATGCTGGTCGGAAACGAGCTCCGCACCGGGCTTGTAAACGCCGATACGCCGGACATCCTCGGCCACGCCGAGACGATCGAACAAAGGCAAGTTGAGAGGCAGAAGCGACTCGCCGATGTGAAAGCGCGGAAAGCGCTCCTTTTCCAGCACGACAACATGTCTACGGTTCTGGGCGAGCAAGGCTGCAATGGTGGACCCGGCGGGCCCACCACCGACAACGACCACATCGCACTCTCCACGATTTATCATGGCGACAATTCACCAATAGACCCACCCGTATGGTGTCGCCGCGCTATGCCTTCATTATGGCAAGCTGCTTTTGTCGATCACGGCCGCTGAGGGCTCCGCTCAGAAAGCACTTTAGCAATTCACAATGCGGTCTTAGTTCTTCAGACAAGGTAACTCCGCGAAGTCCGGACAAGTACAAAACGTTAAGCCCGGCATCGTACGGCGACACCGGGGTTAACGCCGTTCCTCCGCGACGCTAAACGTTCGGAGGCGCTGGCGATATTTATGGGAGAGCAAGTTTTATTGGCATATCCATCACCGCAGATACAAGGATCAAACAAATAGCTGCTGCGAGAACGATCGCGACAATTCTTTCGGTAACTTGTTGTCTTTCGGTAATTTGTTGTTGGATGTTAATAGCGCGTGGCATGAATGCCTCCATCGCAACTATTGACTGTGAAAAATAACGCCGGTTCGTCGCCCTGGTTCCAATAAAAACAGGCCACTTTCAAACTAGGCCACGGGGGGTCGGTGCCCGGGCTATGGCGGGAGGTCACGGCATCATCAACTAATTGTTGATTGACGAATATTAATATTCGTCATTAGTTATCCGACAGCATAGTTGTCGGAGATGCCAAATGTTTCGTCAGGACGTTTTCTTTAAGCTTTACAGTATTTTGGCTCCATTGACGGCCGTGATCTTGGCCGCTTGCAACCCGACGACGGCCCAACAGCCCGCCCCGGCAAGGCCGGTATTGGTTACCGGCGTCCATTACGAAGCCCAGGTCAGCGACCGCAGCTTCGTTGGGACCATTCGCCCTCGGATCGAAAGTGAT
>DASSLE010000253.1:0-4550 GCA_035689725.1 Pseudolabrys sp. | reverse complement strand
CCTCGAATACCCGGACAAACTCTATGTTGGGACGTTCGAGCGCTCATCGCGTTTCGAGGCACATCTCGATTCGGCTGGCATCTCGCTGACCCTCGAACGACCGGGTGCTGACGACGTTCGCAAATCGATTCACATGCACATCAACTTCGGTCTGTTCGCCGACATTCTACGCGAGTTAGCTTCGACGGTTGGGCGCATTCCAAAGGACGACATCTTGCATCACGATCAGCTGGCGCAAGCGGTGACCGAGTTGCACAAGGCACTAGTCGATAGCCCGGCGAGGAAATGAACGTGAAGATCGACGCATGCCGGTCGTATGAGCCTGAGCTTCATCCGTCGCAGTACAAAAGTACCGCAATGCACAGCCAATGTCCGCTTTGGGTCATTAGCGGACATTCCGGCCAGTCAGCGCGATGTCCGCTTTACCCCCGAAAGCGGACATTCGCAGCTCAGTTTTGAATGTCGCTAAGTGCCAATAGCGGACATGGTAAGGCCGTCGCCCGCTTACAGAACGACGGCCTTCGCCAGCCAGGATCCGCTGCGTACCGTCAGTCCAGCTTGTATCCTATGCCAATGGCATAAGTGCCTTGTTCCTTGAGATGTTGGTCCTCTCTTAGCGTCACTAGCGCGCCAGTGGCCATCGTCAGGGCATTACATATAGCGCGGGCCACATCGTCTTCCGGCCAAACGCTTAATCCGTCAGGGACGTCATCCATGCTCGTAACGCGCTTTGCTTTCCAACCAATCCGCTTGAACGCATCGACTAGGTCGCGAGCCAAAAAGACCGAATCTCTGTCCTGTGGCAAAACAGAAACAACATGAGATCCTTGTGATGCAAGGACAGTTTCCAAATCTGTCACAGCGGCTGACGTAAGTTTCGGCCATTCGCGGTTTCTGAGGCTGGCCACTTGCCCCTCAAGGCTGTCTATTTTGGCCTTGGCTTGATCTGGCGTCGCACCATTTAGGCGCGCTTTGTAGAGCGCTATGATACGGTTCCTATATTCAATGATGCCGGAATAGCGCCACCTCAGCGCCGCCCAGATTATTGCACCCAGGAACAAAACGGCCGCTCCAAAGACCAGCGGAGCCTGCGCGATCAAACGGACCTCACCTAGGACATATTGAACGAATTGCTCAAACATCGGTCGATACTAACAGACAGGGCCGAGTCGATATGCGCCGCCGGTTACCTCACAATCTGGAACCATGGCGACTAACCGGAGTTATTTTGACAGCCAATAGTTGCGCTGGAGGAAATCATGCCCCGCGCTATTAAAATCCCACAAATTGAAACAATTATCGCGATCGCTCTTACGGCAGCTATTTGTTTGCTCCTGCTGTCTGCGGTCATGGATATGCCAATAGAACTCAACCTCCCCTAAAGCAGATGAAATCCGATGTCAGCTCTTACCCACCAACAGCGGACATTCGCGGCTGAGTTTTGAATGTCTGCTTTGTGCCATTAAGGGACATCTGCGGTATAATTCAACCTTTGGATCATTCGTCGAACTGCGACTTGCACTCTCTTTCTTGATTTTGGAGTTGAGTGGGCTCAATTTTGTTTTATGCGCGTTCTGAGCCGTCGTGTCCTGATTACGGGTGCTTCTGCCACTGGTGCGATGTTGAGTCTCGCCGGCTGCGCGAGTACGCCGACCCGTTCGACGGATGTCGATCCAGCCTACCGACGGGCAGACGTTCAGTACGCCACGCGAGAACCGCGCGGCACCATCGTTGTGGATCCGCCGCACCGTTACCTCTACTACGTAGAGGGTGCTGGAAAAGCTCAGCGTTATGGAATTGCCGTCGGCGGCGAAGGATTTGGCTGGTCCGGTATGGCCACGGTCCACAGCAAGCAGGAATGGCCGGACTGGTATCCCACCAAGGAAATCCTCGAACGCCAACCCCGAGCTCAAAGCAGGTTTGAAGGAATTGCCGAGCGGCCAAGGTGTGCCCGGCGGGCCCGACACTCCACTCGGTGCCCGCGCGCTTTACCTATGGCAGGGCAACAAGGACACTCTGTACCGCATCCATGGCACAAACGAGCCTTGGAAAATCGGGAGCAACGTTTCCTCCGGCTGCATTCGAATGGTCAATGACGACGTGATCGATCTTTACGATCGCGCACCGATCGGCACCAAGGTAGTCGTGCTGGAGTCGAACGTCGGTTGACAGCCATTTGGCCAAAGTCAACGCGGGTTCGGCCGCCCTCACTTCCTCCCCAAAAACTCCACGATCCTCTCGCCCGCCTGGTCGATCGCATATATGCCATCGAGGTGACCGCGGCCGCCCTTGATCTTGACCTGCTCGACTGGCGTGCCATCACTTTTGATCATCTGCGCGGTCTGGTTCACCGCGTCGGGCGGGAAGATGAGATCGTCGTCGCTGGTAATGAGGAGAACGGGCGCGTCGATCTTCTTGAGCCCGTCGACGAGATTGCCGCCGCCCGCGACAAAGAGCTGGCCGGCCTTGACGAGGTAGAGGAAGTGGTTGGCGTCCGACGTCGCCGCGCGCGCCTTGCCCGTGGCGTCAAGCGCCGCCTCGATCGCGTACTTGCATACCACAAGGCAACCCGCCGGGTCCCTGCCCTCGACCGCCCACTTGCGCCCGAACGCGGGTGAGTTGGTCCACTCCCAGTGCTGCGCGTGCAGCGTCACCATGGCGAGCGCAGTCGAGAGTCCCGCAATCGGCTCCGCCTTGCCGTAGTAGTCGCCATTGCTCCAGTTCGGATCAAGCAGGATGGGCGCCGCCCACATGTGGGGCCAGGCGATGGCCCAGCCGTCCGCTTCGCCGGCGCCGATTACTGGGATGACCTTGCCGACCATTGCGGGATAGCTCGAAGCCCACTCGTACGCCTGCAGCGCGCCCATCGAGGCGCCCATGACAGCGTGAAGCTTGCTGATGCCGAGGCTTTCGACGAGTGCCTTCTGCACATTGACGAAGTCGCGGATGGTAACGATCGGGAACGAGCGCCCGTATGGCTGGCCGGTTGAAGAATCGATTGTGGCTGGGCCGGTGGTAATGACGTTTGGATCCTTGGCGTTGAGATTGACCAGCGTGTCGGATGAGAGAATGAAATATTTGTCGGTGTCGAGCGGCTTGCCCGGTCCGATGATCGTGTCCCAGTAGCCGGCGGCCTTGTCGTCCGCTTTGTACTTGCCAGCGGCGTGACTTGTGCCGGAGAAGAAATGGGTGATCAGGATGGCGTTCGACTTGTCGGCATTAAGCGAGCCGTAGCTCTCCCAGCCGATCTTGACGTCCTTTATCGTCTCGCCGTGGACCGTGCTGTAGATCGGCAGCGTGAAGGTCTTCTTCTCGACTACGCCGTCATAGGCGTGGAGAGGGGAGGCGTGGGTGATGATGGTGAAAGTGGCCGCGGCGATGAGTGCGATCATTCGTTCTGACATTTCGTCCTCCCTGTGTGTATCGAGAACTCAGAGTCGTCATCGCAGTAGCCAACCGCGCCCCAAACAGTGGGCGCGGTCCTACTTTCTCGATCAGATGATGTAGACCTGCCAGAGCCACTTCGCCGCTTTTGTCTGGGCTTCGGCTTTGCCGAAGGGCAAGTGGTAATCGCCCGGTGTCGTCAGCTCGTCCGAGGTTTGAGGGCGACGACGTTCGGCGACACGTGCTGCGATAGTCACCCGGCTGGTCCAGTTCACGAACGTGTTCGACATGGATGCCTCCAATCCTTTGGAGTTACATCATCATGGGCGTTATTTAGGACCGCGTTCGCGTTCCGCATGTGATGAGGGTCACAGAACTTGCAATAGGTATCGCGCTACGGCTGATGTCCGTTTTGGGTCATTACCGGACAAACCGTCCCGGGCCAAAATTCGACTTTGTCCGCTTTGGTCCGAAAGCGGACATCCGCTGGGCTAAATTTCCCGCATCCTGGGGGCCGCCAAATGAAATTATTTGGCGCCTGCTCGCCAAGTTAATTCGTTTTTACCAATGCCCCGTAGTCGCCCGCTTCCGGAAAGCGCGACAAAAACTGTTTCTCGACGTAATGAATGGGCTGCCCGCCAGGGCAAACTTGCCGACTCCGCCATGGCTAAGTTCAGCCAAGTTCAAAAGGCGAACAGATCTAGTCCCGCCTGACTAGCGAGTGGACGATTTCCCGAAAAAGTTTTGTAAGTTCAACGTCCATTTTCGAGGGTGGCGGTCCCGAGAGGAGTCGAACCTCCGACCTTCGGTTTAGGAAACCGCTGCTCTATCCAGCTGAGCTACGGGACCGTTGCGCTGCGATGTAGCATAGACGCCGATTTGACGCACCGGCCTGTGCTCTAATCTATTTTCGCGCCAGAAGCTGCGACTACGTCTTTCCAAATTGCCCGCTCTTTGATGGCGTAGGCCGTCGCCCCTTCTGGCGTGCTCGAAAGAACGCGCGCGCCGCCGACGAGAAACCGCTTCTGGACCTCGGGGTCGGCAGCAATCTGCTTCATAGCACGCGCGAGCTTGTCGATAATCGCGCGCGGTGTGCCGGCCGGCAGCACAAAGGCCGCCCACGAAGTAACGATAAAATCTTTCATGCCCCCCTCTTCCATCGTCGG
>DASSLE010000252.1:0-3108 GCA_035689725.1 Pseudolabrys sp. | reverse complement strand
GGACGCGCAGGGTGTCGAGCAAGTAGCAAAGCGCGGAGGTAGTTGGCCGATGAGGTGATCGAATAGGTGCCAAACTAAGTCTGGCCTGAATGTCCGCTAATGGCACGGTCCGGATATGCGACTAAACTTGCCAAAGCGGGTTAAAGTGGCGCGATTTCGAATTTATAGACCCAGGAGGAAATCATGCGTGGATCATTGCTCGCAGCAACCACCGCAGGCATGGTAATTTTTGGCTTTTATGCGTCGCCAGGCATCGCGCAACAAGATACCGATCAAAAATTCGGCACGGTCCACTTCGCGACCTCATGCAATGAGACGGCGCAGCGCCGGTTTGATCGCGCGATGCGATACCAGCACTCGTTCTGGTACAGGGAATCCAAGGAAATCTATGAGGAAACGCTCAAGGCCGATCCGGAATGCGGCATAGCTTATTGGGGCATAGCCCTTTCGCTTCTCAATAATCCGCACAACCCACCCCCCGATTCGAATCTTCCGCTCGGGCTTGCGGCTATCCAAAAGGCCAAGACGGTGGGCGCGAAGACGCAGCGCGAGCGCGACTACATCGACGCACTAGCGGTCATGTATGTCGATTACGACAAAACCCCCCATGCAGTGCGCGTTCAGTCCTACCTCAAGGCGATGGAAGTACTGGCCGCAAAGTATCCTAAGGATGACGAGGCACAGATTTTCTACGCCATCACGTTGAATGTTGCGGCGTCGCCGGCCGACAAGACATACGCCAATCAGCTTAAAGGCGCGGCCATCCTCGAACCGATCTTCAAGCGTCAACCCCGGCATCCCGGTGTAGCTCATTATCTCATCCATCTCTACGACTACCCGGCGATCGCCGCAAAAGGTCTGCCAGCGGCGCTCAGCTATTCGAAAATTGCACCGAACGCACCGCATGCGCAGCACATGCCATCCCATATCTTCACGCGCGTCGGTTATTGGAAAGAGTCGATCGCGGCCAATACGGCCTCTGTGCGCGCGGCAAAAGCTGACAAGGAAGTGAGCGATCAGATGCACGGACAGGACTACCTAGTCTATGCCTATCTGCAGCTCGGCCAGGACAAGAATGCACGGGCCGTGGCCGATGAGATCGAAGCGATGAACATTGGTGCGGAGGCCTTCGGTGCAGCATTCGCACTCGCCGCTTCGCCAGCGCGTTACATGGTGGAACGTGGCGACTGGAAACGCGCGGCGGAGCTTCAAGTCCGTCCGAGCAAATTCCCGCATGTGATGGCGCTCACTCATTTTGCGCGCGCGCTCGGCGCGGCCCGCTCCGGCAGTCCCGATGCTGCCAAGGCCGACATCGCCAAGCTTGCCGAACTCCGCGATAAGTTGCGTGAAGCAAAGAACAATTATTGGGCGGGTCAGGTCGACATCGAATGGCAGGTGGCGGCCGCCTGGACGCTTTACGCGGAGGGCAAATACGACGAAGCGCTCAAGGCGATGAGTGCCGCGGCCGATGCCGAGGACAAGAGCGAGAAGTCGCCTGTCACGCCGGGGCCGCTCACGCCGGCGCGCGAGCTCTATGGCTTCATGTTGCTCGATCGCGGCATGGCCAAGGAGGCTCTCGCGGCTTTCGAAGGGACCATGGCGAAGGAGCCACACCGCTTCAATGCCTACGTTGGCGCAGCGAAAGCCGCGCAAGCGCTCGGCGACAAGGCGAAGGCAAAGGCCGAATACCAAGAGCTGGTCACGCTCACCGCCGGCATGCAGAGCGAACGGCCTGCGCTCGCCGCCGCCCGGGCGTTTGTAGCAAGCAACTAAGACGAAAACGCCAATCGGTCGCGGCGCGCAACGGAATGAAAAGAAGCACGGTCATTGCTGCTGTCGTAGCATTCGGAATGGGCGGACTGGTCGGCGCGTTTGCGTTCTTGGCGCCGTCGCTTCCTGAGCATAGCCGCTCAGTGGCAGCGCCAAACCAGCCGGTCTGGAGTGAGGTGCAATGGCCCTTCCCGATGGATGAATGGGGCAAAGGCAAAGCCTTCCGGTGCAAAGCGGCGGACTGTGGGGCGGAGGTTAACCTTTATATCCGAGCCAAGATTGGCTTCTGCAATTGTACGACAGGCGTATCGGACGACGACGAGCTCACGCGCCTGGGCGACTTCAGCCTTATGGGCGACAAACCTTCGGTTTTAGCTCCAGGCCATCCGATCACTGTCGCATGGATGAAAGGCCGCAGCCGGCCCTATGCAATGGCCCATCCGTTTCAGCCAGGGCGATCCGCGCTGGCCGTTGCGTTCAACGATCACTGTGACGCCATCGTCGCCACGGTGGTGGTCGCGAACGGTCAGCCCACCACGATCGAGCCCAGCGTGATCGAATTCCTCAACAGCAAGACTATCATCAACTGGGCTGAGGTAACGCTTGGTCTATAGCACTGCTTTGCCAGCCAGGTCGTAGCAGCGGCGCGTGCCGATGTCCGCTCTTGGCACAAAGCGGACATTGGAGCGCTGCGGCCATCGAACTTGCGTTATTTCTTTTCGTGATTTTCTTCAGCTTTTTTGAGCTTCGCTTCTTCTTTCAGAAGCAAATTCTCGATTTTGGCGAGCTCTATAGATTTTGAGCAAACCCTTGTAGTGCTCAATGTTCTGCCGGCTAACAAAACGTTCCACTACCACCCGCCGAGGACGCCCCGCTCGCCCTTGAGATAGATCAACGCAACCAGGCGAAATACAGCGCAGTCAATTTGGATGGAAAAGACTGGCCCAATGGTTGGCATGCGATTGCCAAAGCGAGTATCGCGCGCTGGCATTTGCCTGCCGACGTGATGGCTCAGGCTGGCGCGATATGCGCCTCAATCGGCTAGTGCCAGTCAACCCGACCCATTGGCGACTCTGGTCACGAATGTGACAAAGACCGCCTCAGTTGGCGGCCTCATTATTTTGGAGGCGAGTTGTAGCCGCAGTATCCGCTTCTGGCACTTGGCGGACATAGCGCTCTCCGCGATTGATGTCCGCTGTTGGGGTAAAGCGGACATCGCATGGACTTGTCGCAATGTCTGCTATTGACCCAAAGCGGACATTCGGGCGATTCCTCAAGCGATGCCCTCATCTCAAAAAAGTATTCCCGATTGATCGGGATCAAACCGGAGAAACCGCC
>DASSLE010000251.1:0-3661 GCA_035689725.1 Pseudolabrys sp. | reverse complement strand
CTTCTCCTTGTTGGCGCGCTGGACTTCGAGATCGAGATCGATTTGCGACGCGAGGCCAAGTGTCACAGGGTCCATCGGCGTTAGATTGGCCGAATTCCAGTGCGTGCGGTCGCGGATGGACGCAATCGTCGATTTGGTGGTGCCGACGAGACGCATGATCGCACTGTCCTTGAGTTCCGGATGGTTGCGGACCAGCCACAAAATCGCGTTCGGCCGGTCCTGGCGGCGCGAAACCGGCGTATAGCGCGGGCCTTTCTTGCCGCGCTCGGTTGTTGGAACCGAGGCCTTCGGCTCGATGAGTTTCAGGCGGGTCTCCGGGTTCTTCTCGGCTTCGGTGATTTGCTCGCGGGTCAACTGGCCGGTCAGAATAGGATCGAGGCCCTTGATTCCCTGCGCGGCATCGCCGTCTGCAATGGCCTTCACTTCGAGCGGGTGCAGCTTGCAGAACTCAGCGATCTGGTCGAACGATAGCGCAGTGTTGTCCAATAGCCAGACGGCGGTCGCCTTCGGCATCAAGGGTGCTGCGGTCGCCATGGCAAAATCTCCTCTATGCTTCGCCCGCCTCTGGGCGAAGCTTCAGATCATCGGTGATGATCGGAAAGTGGCCGGAATATAGGGGCTGCGGCCAGGTGATGCAACCGTTTCGCTTGACAGGGGAGGTCCGTGCGGCCCATGTCGGTGCCGCAATTGCGCACTAAAATCGCGCTTTCGAGGTTAATGATGGCGTCAAATTCGCCCAAGCCCGCCCTCAAGGTGCTACTCTGCTCGCCGCGCGGTTTCTGCGCTGGCGTCGTGCGCGCCATCGAATCTGTGGAACGAGCGCTCGCAATTTACGGGGCGCCGGTCTATGTGCGCCATGAGATTGTGCACAACCGCTATGTTGTCGACAGCCTGCGCGCCAAGGGCGCGATCTTCGTCGAGGAGCTCAGCGAGGTTCCCGATGACCACGCGCCCGTAATCTTCTCCGCGCACGGCGTAGCGCGCGCGATCCCTCAGGAGGCGCAGCGGCGCAATCTGTTTACGATCGACGCCACCTGCCCACTGGTGACCAAGGTGCATCGCGAGGCCGAGATTCATAACCGGCGCGGACGTGAGATTGTGCTCATCGGTCACGCCGGCCACCCGGAAGTCGTTGGCACCATGGGGCAACTTCCGCCCGGCATCATTACGCTGGTCGAGACGCTGGACGATGTGGAAAGATTCACCCCGCGTGATGTCGATAAACTTGCCTATGTGACGCAGACAACGCTGTCGGTCGACGACACTGCGGCCATGGTCGATCTCTTGAAGCGGCGCTTCCCGGACATCGCCGGCCCGCACAAGGAAGACATCTGCTACGCGACGACCAATCGTCAGGACGCGGTCAAGCGTGTGGCGCCAATCGTCGATGCCATGATCGTGGTTGGCGCGCCCAATTCGTCGAACTCGCAGCGCCTCAAGGAAGTGGCCGAGAAGTCAGGCTGCCCGCGCGCGGTGCTGATGCAGCGCGCTGCTGAAATCAAATGGAGCGACTTCGACGGCGTCATGCGACTTGGCATCACTGCCGGCGCGTCCGCGCCCGAAGTGCTTGTCGAGGAAATCATGGGCGCCTTCGCTGAGCGCTACGCGCTCGACATCGAAACCGTCACGTCGACGGAGGAGGGGGTGTTCTTCCCGCTGCCCCGCCCGCTGCGGGAGCGCGAGGCGGCGGAGTGACGCTTCATGGCGGTCTATACCGACGTTTCGGCGGAAGATCTCACCCGCTTTCTTTCCGGTTATGATATCGGCGAATTGCTCTCCTACAAGGGCATTGCGGAGGGCGTGGAGAATTCCAATTTCTTGGTCCACACCAGCGCCGGCAATTTCATTCTTACGCTATATGAAAAGCGTGTTGCTGAAGGTGATCTCCCATTCTTCCTGGGTCTGATGGAGCACCTGGCGGCGCGCAATATTAATTGTCCGCAGCCGGTGAAGAACAAGCAGAGCGGCGTGCTCGGCAAGGTCGCTGGGAGGCCGGCAGCGATCGTCACCTTTCTCGATGGTTTGTGGATTCGGCGGCCGAATCCCGGCCACTGCGCGGCGGTAGGCGAAGCGTTGGCGGGATTGCATCTTGCTGGGGCAGATTTCAAGCCAAAGCGTCCGAATGCTTTGTCGATTGAAAGCTGGCGGCCGCTCTATGAGCATGCCAAGGCCCGGGGCGACAGCGTACGGCAGGGGCTTTGCGCGGAGATCGCAAAAGAACTCGATGCGCTGGAAAAATTCTGGCCGCGTGCGCTACCGCAAGGCGTGATCCATGCCGATCTCTTTCCCGACAACGTCTTTTTCCTCGGCGACAAGCTGTCGGGGCTGATCGATTTCTATTTCGCCTGCACTGATACGCTCGCCTATGACGTCGCCGTTTGCCTTAATGCCTGGTGCTTCGAACCGGACCATTCCTATAACGTCACTAAGGGGCGCTCGCTGCTCAATGCCTACAGCAAGGTGCGGGCGCTCTCGGAGGCCGAGCGGACCGCGCTTTTCGTACTCGCGCGCGGTGCTGCCGTGCGCTTCCTGTTGACCAGGCTGGTTGACTGGCTGGCAGTGCCGGACGGCGCGCTGGTCAGGCCGAAAGATCCGCTGGAGTATTACCGCAAGCTGCGCTTTCACCAGTCAGTGAAAAGCATCCAGGATTACGGGCTCAACGCATGATCCCGAAAAATGAGCACCAGTTTCCGGACAACATTTCCGCAAAGGAAAAATTGCGTGAGCGAGCAGCGCGTCACCATTCACACTGACGGCGCCTGCTCAGGCAACCCCGGTCCGGGTGGCTGGGGCGCGATCCTCAGTTTTGGTGACCACGAAAAAGAGCTCAAAGGCGGCGAGCAGCACACCACAAACAATCGCATGGAGTTGATGGCGGCGATCTCGGCACTAGAGGCGCTCAAGCGGCCGTGCGCGGTCGATCTGCACACTGATAGCGAATATCTCAAGAATGGCATCACGACATGGATCCACGGCTGGAAAAAGAACGGTTGGCGCACGGCCGACAAAAAGCCGGTAAAAAACGTTGATCTATGGAAGCGCCTCGATGAGACGCTCGGCCATCACAAGGTGCATTGGCACTGGGTGAAAGGCCACGCCGGGCACGATATGAATGAACGTGCGGATGAGCTTGCGCGCGCGGGTCTCATTGCCGCCCGCGCCGGCTTGATCGGCGCGATGAAGACGAAGTAGTGGCTCAGGGCTCAATCGTCCGTTCGTCCCCGCGAAAGCTGGGGACCTAGCGCGGGATCTTTGGATTCCCGCTTGCGCGGAAATGAGCAGAAACTGGAAAGCCGAGAACGCGGAGTTCTACAGCTGTGCCAGCAACGCCTGGCCGCCGGAAATCTCGCACTTACCGGGCGCATCCTCGATATTGAGCTTTTTCACCACTCCATCGTCGACCAGCATGGAGTAGCGCTTCGAGCGCGTGCCGAGGCCATTGCCGGAGCCGTCAAAGGCCATGTCGATCGCCTTCGCGAACTCGCCGTTACCGTCGGCGAGAAAATCGATCTTGCCATCGGCGCCGGTCGATTTCTTCCAGGCTTCCATGACGAAAACGTCATTGACGCCGGTCACCGCGATGGTGTGCACGCCCTTCGCCTTGATGGCGGCAGCGTTGTTCAGGAAGCTCGGGATGTGAAGGTTATTGCAGGTCGGTGTG
>DASSLE010000250.1:0-5766 GCA_035689725.1 Pseudolabrys sp. | reverse complement strand
TTGAAGCAGAGAGTTACGCGTCCTTCTCGCACTTCGTCATGAAGCTGTTCTTCGCCGCGCCGGCGAGTGGTTTGCCATCTTTGCCGACAGCCTTAGTTTCACAGGCATCCTGCTTGCATTTCTTGACGAAGCTTGACTTGGCCGCGCCGGAAAGCGCCTTGCCGTCCTTGCCTACTGCCTTGGTTTCGCAGGATTGGGCCAACGCGGACGCGACAGCAAAAGTGGTAATTAACGCCGCAAGAATAATACGCTTCATCGTTTCCCCCATGTGGCGATGGTGCCGCCGGTAACTTGGACTAGAACGCCAACCAATAGCAAATTTTTGCCTTTACCTGCCACATGGTCAATTCAATTTATCCAGCACAAGGTCGAGGCAATTCAAATGAGGGTGCATGCATCAAGCGCAACCGAGATCAGCAGGGGCATTTTTGAAAGCCATTGATTTCGCACGCATTAATGCACTTGTCCCGGAGGCGGGTGGTGCCGGGGCACCTCCACCCAGGCCAAGGGCTGCGCGCGCTCTTTTGACTTTGCGTTGGTCGTGGCAGCGCGGGCATCCGAGACTCGCCTTCATGAATAGTGCGGTTTGGGCGTGCTACGCTGTAAGTGGACTGGAGTATTTGTATGCGTCTCCACCGTCTTGCACTCCCCCTCGCCGCGGCGCTGATCGCGCTCATGTTCGCGCAGCCGGCACGCGCGAATATCATGATCATCATCGACAAGTCCGCGCAAAAGATGACCGTCACGGTCAACGGTGAGGAGCGTTATATTTGGCCGGTGTCGACCGGCCGCTCGGGCTACGACACACCCTCGGGCGACTTCCAGCCGTTCCGCATGGAGCGCGAACACTACTCGCGAGAGTGGGACGATGCGCCGATGCCGAACTCGATCTTCTTCACCGAAATCGGCCACGCCATCCACGGCACGTTCGAGGCCCGCAATCTCGGACGGCCGGTGTCACACGGCTGCGTGCGGTTGTCGACGCAGAACGCCGCCACGCTATTCGCGCTGGTCAAGGAAGAAGGTGTGTTCAATACACGCGTCAGGCTTACCGGCGAGGCCCCGAAAGGCGACGACGCGGTCGCGCGGCGCGGCAACGATCGCGATGGAGCGCGCAATCGCGATTATGTGCGCAACTACACCACCGATGACGATGACGACGTGGCCGACGCGCAGCAGCAGCGCGGCTACCAGACACGGCGACGCGAAACCCAGTATAGCTCGCGCTCGTACTATTACCGCGAGCGGCCATACTACTACCGCCCCTACTATGGGCGTGGTCTCTTCTTCCCGTTTGGGCGTTGAGCGCGCTTTGCGCTAGATCAATGTCCATCACCGTAACTCTTGCTTCGCTGCCGCTGCGGTAGGCAAGAGGAAGCAAATCCGTGAATAATCCAAAAAAAGCTGTGGCCCGCGCGAAAATTCGACGCGCCAAGCCTGGCGCCAAGGGCGGCGGTCGCTTTTTCCATATTCAGCTGCGGCCGAGCCGGGACTTCGCCGCTTTCCGGGTGCAGGATGTTGGCGGGCCCGGCGGGGTCGAGCGCGTTGCAGGGCTGCGCGCCAATGGCTCATGGGATACAGCCAAATGGCTCGTAGAAAAAACTCACGCCCATGTCGAGGGCAACCGACTGGTCGCCGACACTGCGGAAGCACGCAAAGTGCTGGCAACGCTCGGCTCCATGCCGGTGCATGTTTCGGGCGATCGCTTTCGCGCCAAGCCGAGGCGCGATATTCCGGAAGGTGAAAAACCGACGCCGGCTATGCGGCGGGCACAACTCGTCAACATCAAGAAGGCGCAGGCGGCGGTGCGCAAACGGCGCGGAACCAAAGCAGCAGCCAAGGCTTGACCGCAAGGAAAAGCGGAGGACACCGATGATTCGCAAACTCGCCGGCGGCAAATACCGACTCTATTCGCGCAAGAAAAGTCCGCGCACCGGAAAACGACGCAACCTCGGCACCTTTTCCACCAAAAAGGCCGCACAGCAGCACGAGCGCGATATCCAGTATTTCAAGCGGCAGTAGAGGCAAGCAGAAAATCGACGACTAGCCGCCGTGGTGGGCAACCCCGAGCGCTGCCTCGCCGCGATCGAGGATCAGCGGCACGATCAGATCTTCCTCGTCGTCGAGATGCCGGACCAGCCCCTTGAGTAGCGCACCGCTAGCATCCGCGTAGGCGTCGCCGCAGCGGCGTAGCTTATCCGCGTCGCCTTGTAGTGCTTGTAACAGCGCATTGGCGGTTTCTGCGGTGCGCGCCCTGTCGGCGTGAATGTGACGATGGTCGCCTTCGAGTACATCAAACCCACGCGCCAAGCGCGCATCTGCCGCCTGGAAGATCGGGAAGTAATGCAGATCCTCAATCTGGTGGTGAACGTTGAGTTGGTCCAGCATGAACTGCAGCCGCGGCACGAACTGACGCGCGAATTCGACGGGCGGAAGTTGCCCGGCACGAAATTGCGCCGTGATTCCCTCTATCATCGCAGACAACTCGCGAAACATGGCATGGCGCGACAGCCAGAAGCGGGCCATTTCACCAAGATTGGCATGAGTGTCCCATTGCTCGCGCGGGTAACGGGCGAGCAGCACGCGCAAATCCTCTGGCCAGCCACTTCGGCGAGCCAGCGCAAGCGCTTCAATCTCGGTGGAATGGGGCCTTTCGATCGTCACAAGCCTAGATAGCCATTGCGCGGGCAAATGCGAAGGGCAAACTTGTGCCGCATGAATGCGTCCACCACCGTCGCCCGCCTCACCTGCGACGAGCCAATTGCCCGCCGGCTCGCGGCTTATCTCGGCGAATGCCTTGATGCCGATGACACCGCCTGCTCCGCCTTCGAGGATGATAACGGGCGCTGGCAGCTGGCAATTCATTTTCGCACCGCTCCGAACGAAGCGGCCCTGCGGGGGCTGGTCAAGCTTGCGGCCGGCGCGGCAGCGGCGGATGCGCTCAGCATTGAACCTATTGCAGCCGCAGACTGGGTTGCGCAGAGCCTTGCCGGTCTCAAACCGGTGCGTGTGGGCCGTTTCGTGATCCATGGCGCGCACGACCGCGCGCACCTAAGGCCGAATGAAATCGGCATCGAGATTGAAGCGGCCCTCGCCTTCGGCACTGGTCATCATGGTACGACCCGTGGCTGTCTGCTCGCACTCGCCGATCTGGCGAAACGACGGCGGGTACGGCGCGTGCTCGATATCGGTTCCGGCACCGGCGTGCTGGCAATCGCAGCGGCTCGACTGTTGCGGACACGCGTTGTTGCTGGCGACATCGACCCTCTCGCGGTGCGCTCCGCGCGAGGCAACGCAAGGCTCAATCGCATCGCATCAATGATCAATTTGTCACGTGCCGCCGGCACCTGCACACAAGCCATCGTCGCGCATGCACCATACCAATTGATTTTCGCCAATATCTTGGTCGGACCGCTGACACGGCTGGCCGCGCCGTTGCGCAAGATTTCTGCGCCGGGCGCGCGCATCGTGCTCTCCGGCCTGCTGCCCAGCCATGCCAATTCTGTCCTCGCGATCTATCGAGCCCAAGGTCTCACGCTCGAACGGCGCGTCTTGCTCGAAGGCTGGGTCACGTTGGTCATGTGCCGAAAACAAAACCGCCCCGGGCGGGGATGACCGGGGCGGGTGAAGCGCTGCTACCTGCCGCCGAACGGCATCTCGTCAATATTCGGCTTGATCAGCCGCTTGCCCTTTTCATCGAACGTGCGCGGCAACAAATGTGCGTGCCTCGCAATCTCGCGTTGAACATGCTGAAGGCGTGACTCCACCAGGCCATCCATGAAGCGGGCAAAAAAGCTCTTGCGCGGCGCGGCGGCTTGCGTGCGCTCAGCGGTTTTGTTGGCGGGAACACGGGCAACGCCATAAGTAACGGCAACCATTGTATGTCTCCTTCTCAAAATCGAAGCATCGGCAAAGGTCATCACTTTTGCTTGCGACTGTTGCAGCGCAATATAGCCATTAATACCGCCGCGACCATTCGTGACAATGCATAGATGCCCTGTAATCCAGATATGAATCGATTAATGACTTATAGAGATCAGTGGCATCATTTCGACAGATTGGTGCATTGCACAAATTTGAATCAAACGACGATATCTTGCTGAATTTGTGGCCAACCCGGCAAAGATCGTTCTCAAAGGTCAGACAACGATTGCACACGTCGCGCGCTGGCCTTTGCGCATGCCTGCATTGCTACGTCCGCGTGGCGCGCTAGAGTACTGCCTCATGCTCGAAACGCGTTTTCAATCGTTCGACGATTCGAGCGAGCGAGCGCACACTGGCGCGCGCGTCGCCGAATTGCGGAAAGAGCTCAAGCGGCGTGGGCTAGACGGCTTCATGGTGCCGCGTGCCGACCGCCAACAAAACGAATATCTCCCTGCGAGCGAAGAGCGACTCGCCTGGCTCACCGGCTTCACCGGTTCGGCGGGTGCGGCGGTGGTGCTGCACGATCGTGCGACGCTTTTCGTTGACGGGCGCTACACAGTGCAGGCGAACACTCAAGTCGATGGAAATATTTTTTCGATTGAGCATTTGGTGGAGCATCCACCGGAGCAATGGCTTGAGCAGAATCTGAAAAATGGCGTGAAGCTTGGCTACGATCCGTGGCTACATACCAGTGACCAGGCGGAAAAACTAAGGAAGGCTTGCACCATGGCAGGCGCCGAATTAATGGCAGTCGACAGCAATCCAATCGACGTGCTGTGGCGCGACCGCCCCGCACCCCCGGCCGGCGCAGTGACCCTGCGCGAGCTCAAGCTCGCTGGCGAAGCCGCGACCGACAAGCTTAAGCGCATCCGTGCAGAGCTGACGAAACTTCGCGCCGATGCGCTTCTGGTCTCGGACCCCCAAAATGTTGCATGGGCGCTCAACATCCGTGGCACGGATGTCGCGCATACACCGCTGGCGCTTGCATTCGCATTGGTTCCACGCGAGGGCCAGCCGTCGCTTTATATTGAGGCCGTAAAGCTTAACAATAATGTTCGTCACGCACTGGAAGAATTTACCGACGTGCGGGCGCCGGACGACCTGGCCCGCGACCTCGACAAGTTCAGGGACAAAATCGTCCGCCTGGACCAGTCGAGTGCGGCCGACGCGTTTACCCTCCTGCTTGCCGATCATGGTCGGAAACCGCAGCGCGGTGCCGACCCAATTGCACTGCTGAAGGCGACGAAGAATCACGCCGAGATCGTTGGCAGCCGCGCCGCCCACAAGCGTGATGGCGTGGCAGTCGCACGCTTTCTGGCCTGGCTCGACAAGGAAGCGCCTTCAGGCAAGCTCACCGAAATCGACGCAGTCGCGGCGATGGAATGTTTCCGCCGGGACACCGGGGCGCTCAAGGATATCTCCTTTCCAACGATCGCCGGCGCGGGACCGAATGGCGCGATCGTCCATTACCACGTCACGCGCACGTCCAACCGGCGCATCGGCAAGAACGAATTGTTTCTGATTGATTCCGGGGCACAATACGAGGACGGGACCACCGATATCACCCGGACTATCGTCGTCGGCGAGCCGCGCGAGGAGATGCGCGACCGCTTCACCCGCGTGCTCAAAGGCCATATCGCTGTCGCCACCGCCGTATTCCCCGAGAATACCAGCGGCGCCCAGATCGATCCGCTGGCGCGCGCGTCGTTGTGGCAAGCAGGCCTCGATTTCGACCACGGCACAGGACATGGCGTTGGCAGCTATCTGTCGGTACACGAGGGCCCAGCGCGTATCTCCAAGCTTGGCACCGTCGCCCTTCGCCGCGGCATGATCCTTTCGAAC
>DASSLE010000249.1:0-7839 GCA_035689725.1 Pseudolabrys sp. | reverse complement strand
GTCCTCGATCACCAATAAGCCGGCCTCGCGGTCGGCAGCAAAGATTGCGGGTGCAGAGAAGCCTTGCCCGCGCAGCGCCTGCGCCATCGCAACGAACGGAGTCACCGTTTCGGCCAAATGCGCAATTGCACTGTAGGACTTTCCATTACGCACGGGAGGTCCATCCGCGCGTTTCGGCGAGTTCATCAGCATATAAGTTGCGCCGTCACGCGTCAGCCGTTCGTAACTCCGCGTCGAGGCATCACCCTGGATGCGCCTGCGTTCAGCTCGACCAAAGTCCGAACGATCAAGGAACCGCCGGATCGTGATGATGCGCTCAGCGCGCCGTGCGAAGTTGCCGTAGCCGGTGATTTGGACGTTGCGCGCATTTGGCCCGTGCGTCGGTTCCAAGGTCAAAGCAATCTCGAGTCGGTCGGCTGGCAAAAAACTGGCGGCGCGATCCGGCCATTCCACCAGAGTGACCGCGCCCTCGGGCGCATCATCCAAACCGAGCTCGGTCAGCTCAGCCGATCCCGACAAGCGATAAAGGTCGGCATGAACAATGGCGAAACGCGGCAGCGTGTACGTCTGCGTCAGCGTGAACGTGGGGCTCGGTACCTCGATGGTATCGTCGTCGGCGAGATAGCGGATAAGAGCGCGGGCAAACGTAGTCTTGCCGGCGCCAAGATCGCCGGACAGCGTAATCACGTCGCCAGGTTCGATCACGGCGGCTATGTCCGTCATCAGCCGGTAGGTGGCTGCTTCGTCGGCGAGCGACGTCGCGAAACTATAGCCGCCGGGACTGGAGAAAAACATCGAATCATCCGTTACAGGATTGCCACCTTATAAACGGACGGTGCCGTCCCACGCCAGAATCGCATTCATAAGAATGCGGCGGCGCGCGGCTTTTTGCTCCTATGCTGCAGTCCGTTTCTCGATTTGCTCGACCGGAAACACACAGGTCACGGTGGTCCCTAGGCCGGGAGCGGAATCGATGGCTACCGTTCCGCCGTGCAATTCGACGAAGGAGCGCACAAGCGACAGTCCAAGACCAGGACCGCGATGTTGTGAACCATTTGAATCGGTCTCGAACCAGTCGAACACCTTGTCTTTTGCCTCTGGCGGGATACCCGGTCCATGATCGGTCACACTGAAAACCACGGCGCTCGGCCGCCGTTCGGCCAAAAGCGTGACTGTTCCGCCGCCGGGGGAAAAACCGACTGCGTTGGACAACAGGTTGAACAAGATCTGTCGCAAGCGTCGCTCGTCGGCGGTGAAGCTTCCGATATTGGATGGGGCCCGGATGTCGAGCGTAATACGGTTGTTGACCAGACGATCCTGCACGCCTTCCGCCGCGGCTTCCATGCTGGCGCGGATATCGACATCGCCGAGATTCAGCGTCATGGCCCCGGCATCAATGGTGGCGAGGTCGAGGATATTGTTGATGAGCGCCAGCAGCGCATTTGTTGAGGTGGTAATATAGCCGAGATATTCGCTTTGTTTTTGAGTCAGCGCTCCAAAAGCCGGATCGCCAAGTAAATTCGCAAAGCCGATGATGTTGGTCAGCGGCGAACGCAGCTCATAGGACACGTGATGCACGAAATCGACCTTGATCGAGTCGGCGGTTTCGAGTGCCTCGTTGCGCTCGCGCAGAGCGCGCTCGACGTTGACGGTGTCGGTCCTGTCCTGGAACGTGACCAACGTGGCGCCGTCGGGCAACGGCATGGTGGCGAGATCGAGCACTGCGCCGTCGCGCCGCTCGATGCGCGCACTGATCGGTTCTCGATTTTCGATCGCGGTCACCGAGGCGCAAAGATTCCGCCAGACGGTATTATCGTCATGTAACGCCTGGCACCACGCAGTCACCGATTCGACATGCGGATGCTCATCGAGCGCCTCGCGCAATAGCTTCCACATGCGCTGGAACGCCGGATTGTGTAATCGGACGCGGCCATCGCTCCCGAACACTGCCACAGCCTCGGCCAAATGGTCGAGGGTCTCGCTCTGTACCTTAATGAGCGCATCGTAGCGACGGTACATGTCCAACCGCTCGGTAACGTCATCATAGAGATATGTGACCCCGCCTTCCGGGTTGGGCGTGGTGACCACCCGGAGCGTACGTCCGTCCGGCAAGTGCCACATGTGCTCCTTCGGCTCGATGGCGCGGTACGCCTCATACAGCTGCTGCTTCCATTGCCGGAAATCCTGCTCCTCAGGCAGCTTGCGTTTGCTGCGTAACGTGTCGAGCACCGCTGCATCGGTTGGCGTCTGGTCGAGAAAGCCGGCCTCAAGTTCGAACAGCGAGCGAAACGCGGCGTTGTAGAAGATAAGTTTACGGTCGACATTGAAGACAGCGACGCCGGTCGCCAACTGATCGAGCACGCGGCGGTGCGCCTCCGCCATGCACGCGAGTTCGTCGCGCATGACTTCGATCTCTGTACGGTCGATCGCAATGCCCGAGGTGCCAGCTCCGCTCGGCGCATCAACGACCTCAAAGATGCGGCGCCCGCCCGCTGCGATTGCTGGCAATTTGCCGATGTATGTCTCGCCGGCGATGCGTGCGCGGGAGAGTTCCGTACGCGCGGCTTGGTCGAGCAATTCCAGCCGGCGCGCCACAGCATCGATCGGATTCTCGGCCTCCACCGCGCGCGCATAAGCCGAATTTACGAAGACCAGCTGGCCGGTATGATCGCGGGCCCATACGGGCGCAGGTAGCGCATCGAGCAGCGCCTTCATAGTTTCGACGTCGTTCAGCAGCTGGTCGTGTCGGGCGGCGAGATCCAGTAATTCTTGTTCAATGCCGCTGACATCGCGCAGGCGTACCACTGCGCGGCCGCCGATAGCGCGCCCCTCTGCCTCAATTGGACGTCCGGCGCGGGTCGTGAGCGTCATTACAAAGCCGCGACCGTCGCGGCGTAGAGTATCTATCGCCTGTTCCATGCGGCGTGCAGCCGCGCCTTCCAGCCAAATACCGAATACGAGCACCCGTTCTGGTACGCCGCCGGGTGCGACCATCGCGATGTCGCCAAGAATTTCTGGCTGCTCGGTGGCTGCTGCCCAGGTCACCAATATCTGCGGCTCCGACAGCAACAGCGCTTTGAGCCGATCGGTCTCGGCCTGCAACGCGCTTATCTCATCACGTGTGTCAGTCTCGATGCGGTCGCTGGCCCTGCGCGCGCGAAATAGAATGACGCTTGCGAACAGGGCCAAACCGAGCAAAGCGAGGATAAGCGTGAGTAAGGTGACTTCCTCCCCACGAAGCACTGCAATAGCGCGATGAATGGCATCGACTGCGGTCGCGCCTAAGCGCACGTCGGCGTGAGCCGTCGAGCCGGGCAATATGGAAAGATTTACGGTCACGAAGGCGACGAGGAATCCGCCCCGCCACGGACGAGAACGCAGCCTCTCGTTCGCCGTCCGGATTATCTCCGGCATTCAGGCAGGCCCCAGGGATGCGGGCGGCGTCCGCCACGCCGTTCCGCGAATCGTTTGACTTTACCCCCAAGGGGAATCGTGCCGAAAGAGTCCAGACCGTGAACGGCCCCTACCGGAGCCGGCTTTTTGGATTGGATTGGCGCTATCTCAATGTCTTGGCGCGCTTGACCATATCATCGATATTTATGCGGCCGAGCGCGACAGAGACTGTCCGCTCGGTCTCGGCAAGCGCTGGCCGGACTACGTCATGGACCAGCGTAGAGCCAGGTAGCGGCAGCTCATCGATGTCCTCGGCGGTCCTGGCTGCGCGCAAAATATCGTCGGCCGTAATACGGTTGCGTTCGCGCGCGAGCGCGTAGCCGCCGTGCGGTCCACGGATACCTTTGAGAATGCCATCCCGCACGAGCGCCTGCAGGACCGGTTCGAGGTGGCGCGGTGGCAGCCGATGGCGGGCGGCTAGTGCCTTGGCCGATACCGGCCGAGCGCTCGCATTGATTGCGACATCGATCACAGCGGCAATAGCAAGCACGCCCTTTCGGGACACCAACAGCATTTTTGGAAGCCACTTACGGTAGCAACAAACCCGAGCGGTAATAGGCTACAGGCCCAAATCCGTCTAGCCTTAAAGGGCGGAACTCTTGCCTCAACTTCCGGTTGAACCAAAACCGCCGCCTCCGCGCTTGGTTTCATCAAGAGATGCGGCCTCGAATATGTGTCCGCGTACAACCGGAGCGATCACCAGTTGAGCAACGCGCATACCCCGGGTGATCGTCATTGGTTCGCTTCCAAGGTTTACAAGCAGCACCTGGATCTCGCCCCGGTAGTCAGCATCGATGGTCCCTGGAGAGTTGAGGACAGTCAGCCCATGTCGGGCGGCGAGGCCGGAACGAGGCCGCACTTGAGCCTCTGTTTCCGCCGGTAGCGCGATCGCGATGCCGGTCGGAACGAGCGCGCGGCCACCGGGCGCGATCACGAGCGGAACGGCCTCAGGTACAGCGGCGAGCAGATCGAGGCCCGCGGCGTGGGCGCTCTGATACGAAGGCAGCGGCAAATCTTTGCCGTGGCCAAGCCGCAACACTCGGACTTCAGTGTGGCTCACCGATTATCTCCCTTGAGGGCATCGGCAATGCGCGCGATCAGCATAGCGGCCACCTCGTCCTTGCTTTGTGGTGGCCACGCTTCAACACCTGATGCGCGCACGAGCGTAATGGTATTGCAATCCCCGCCCATCACGCCTGACTGCGGCGAAACATCGTTTGCCAGGATCCAGTCGCAGCCCTTGCTGGCGAGCTTCACTTTGGCATTGGCAGCAACATTTTCGGTTTCGGCGGCGAACCCGATTACCAGTCTTGGCCGGTGGGTTTTTCGCCTGGCGATGGTGGCAAGAATGTCAGGATTCTCTACGAGCGAAAACTCTGGCGTCGTCTTGCCCGCTTGCTTCTTGAGTTTCTGTTCGCCTGCATTGGCAACGCGCCAGTCAGCAACGGCCGCAGCGAAGATTGCGATATCCACCGGCAGCATACGCTCGACTGCTTGCAGCATGTCGCGCGCAGTCTCGACTTTGATCATTTTGACACCGGGCGGATCGGGCACAGTTACCGGGCCACTCACCAGCATGACGTCCGCGCCCGCTGCTGCGGCCGCCGCTGCAATGGCATGGCCCTGCTTGCCGGACGATCGGTTGGCGATGTAACGCACCGGATCGATTGGCTCGTGCGTCGGACCCGAGGTGATAAGTACGCGCTTGCCCCGCAGCGGTTGCGCTGCTTCCGACGCAAGAAATTTCTCTACTGCGGCGGCAATCTCCAGCGGCTCTGCCATCCGGCCGAGACCGCGCTCATGCGCCTCCGCCATCTCTCCTTCATTTGGGCCAATGAGTGCGATACCATCAGCAACGAGCCGCGCCAAATTACGCTGCGTCGCCTTGTTGGCCCACATGCGTGGGTTCATTGCGGGCGCCAAAAGGACTTTTGCAGTTGTTGCCAACAGCACGACGGTCGCGAGGTCATTGGCATGGCCACCCGCGAGTTTCGCCATCAGGTCGGCTGTCGCTGGTGCGACCACGATCAGATCGGTTTCGCGTGCGAGCCGAATATGTCCGACATCGAATTCGCCAGCGAGATCGAACAGGTCGGTGAACACGCGCTCGCCGACAAGCGCGGCCGCCGACAGCGGGGTAACAAATTGCTCAGCGGCTTTCGTCAGGATGCAGCGCACGGCAACGCCACGCTCCTTCAATCGGCGGATGAGATCTAGTGATTTGTAGGCGGCGATGCCGCCCCCGATGATCAGCAGGACCCGTTTTGTATTGGCCGGCAGGGTAGGACGAGAAATTCGCGCGGACGTTCTTGACTGCGGCATGGGTGGCTCGCGGTCTTCACGTTCGGCCTCCTCGGCAGCCTCGCGCAGGATGGTGCGAACCTCGTCTTCGACGGAGCGACCGCTCCGTGCTGCGCGCAGGCGCAGCAGCTTTTTGAGCCGGTCATCGAGCTGGCGGACAGTAAGCGAAGCCATGAAATCACCTTTAGTTATAGTATCTTATGGTAAATATTGATTGCAATGCAATCAATGCAATCAAAGCCTCGAAACATATTTTCCAGAATAGCCGCCCTTGACCGCGCGGGCTCGTCCAATGTATTTAACCGCCTAGTTATTTAACTAGATGGTTCAATTCAATGACGACCGACCGTCTCAGCACAACCTTCGCAGCTCTCGCTGATCCGACGCGGCGCGCGATTCTTGCGCGGCTCGCTCTCGGCGAAACCTCCGTATTGAGGCTTGCGGAGCCGTTCGACATGAGCCTGCCGGCGGTTTCCAAGCATCTTAAAGTGCTCGAGCGCGCCGGTCTGATCACCCGCAGCCGCGATGCCCAGATGCGGCCATGCCGGATCGAGGCTACCGCGCTCAAGGAAGCGGACGACTGGCTCGAGGAGTATCGCCGACTCTGGGAAGAGCGTCTCGATAGACTCGACGATTATCTGCGTGTTCTGCAAGCGAAGGAGAAAAAACGTGGCCGCAAAAAATAGCATCGACCTTGAAACAGATCCGCGCTCGATCATCGGCACGCGCGTGTTCGACGCGCCGCGGGACCTGGTCTTTTCGGCGTGGACCGATCCCAGGCATCTGGCGCAATGGTGGGGTCCGAACGGGTTCACCACCACCACACATTTATTCGAGTTTCGGGCGGGCGGTGTGTGGCGTTTTGTCATGCACGGACCAGACGGCCGCGACTATCAGAACCGCATAACCTTCGACGAAATCATACCGCCGGAACGCATCGTCTATCGTCACAGCGGCGGTGATGATGTTGAGCCGGTGCAGTTCACACAGAGTGTAACCTTCGAGGATCTTGGCAACAATCAGACCCGCATGACCTGGCACGGCAAGTTCCCTTCGGCCGAAGAACGGGCCCGCGTCATTAGGGAATACGGCGCGGACAAGGGGCTGGTGCAGACCATGGCACGGCTCGCGGATTACGCGGTATCACTTGCTGCGGAGCGTGCATAGATGCCTGGGCTCGGATATCAGGACAGCGCCCGCAACGCCGCGCGCAGTTCGTCCGGGCCGCCACGCGGGATCAGTCCGTCGACTTCGGCATGGGCCCGCGTCCACAACGGAAACGCCTTGCTGAGCAACGCGCGGCCTGCCGCTGTGATTGTCAGACGGCGGCCACGTTTATCCTTCTTGTCGATCGAAACCTTCACCAGTCCGCGGCGTTCAAGTGGTTTGAGGGCCGCAGTGAGTGTGGTGCGGTCCATTGCAAGGAGTGCGGCAACGCTACTGATGTTCGGCGGTTCCGGCCGGTTCAGCGACATCAGCAGGGAGAACTGCCCATGCGTGAGATCGAGCGGACGGAAGACCTCGTCGAAGCGCCGTGCCAGCGCGCGCGCCGCCCGCTGCACATGCAGGCACAGGCAGGTGTCGCGCACCTGGTGCGTCGCAGAGAGCGGTAACTCGTGACGGGTTGACATGTGACACAATATGTTGATATCAACATATTTGTCAACAATGGGACTCAAGGAGGACGAGTTATGCAGGTGCAATCCTATTTGTTCTTCGATGGCCGGTGCGAAGAGGCGATCGCGTTCTACAAGAAGACGCTCGGCGCCGAGGTCGACATGCTGATGCGCTGGAAAGACAGCCCGGACAAATCCATGTGCTCGCCCGGCAACGAGAACAAGGTCATGCATGCCTCGCTCAAGATCGGTGAAACCAGGGTTATGGTTTCGGATGGCCGCAATACCGGAAATCCGGAGTTCAAGGGCTTTGCGCTTTCGGTCAACGCGAAGGATGAAGCCGATGCGGATCGCCTTTTCAATTCGTTGTCCACGGATGGAAAAGTGATGATGCCGCTCGGCAAGACGTTCTTCTCGCCCCGTTTCGGCATGGCGACCGACAAGTTTGGCGTGAACTGGATGGTCATCG
>DASSLE010000248.1:0-2175 GCA_035689725.1 Pseudolabrys sp. | reverse complement strand
CACCACGCGCGCCGTGGCTGCGCCAGCGGATTTGCCTGCGGTGGCGACCGATATGCGCATCGGTGGAGACGACAAGCAGACCCGGTTCGTCGTCGACCTGAACCGGAAGATCGATCTCGCTGCCTTCACCCTCGCCGACCCTTACCGCGTGGTGGTTGACCTGCCGCAGATAACCTTCAAGCTTCCCGCCAAAGCCGGCGAGCAAACGCGCGGTCTGGTGAAGGCGTTTCGCTACGGGCTGATCATGCAGGGCGGATCACGCGTCGTGCTCGATACAAAGGGGCCCGTGCGTCTAGACAAGGCCTTCGTGCTCGATGCAGCGGAGGGGCAGCCGGCGCGGCTGGTGCTCGATCTTGTCGCCACGGACCGCGCCAGCTTTATCCGCAACATAGCACTCGAAAAACATCCGGCGCACAACGTTTCTATCCGGCCGAGCGAGGCGGCGCCGAAGGTCGATGGGGATCTGCGCCCGCTGATCGTGCTTGATCCTGGTCATGGCGGCATCGACAACGGCACCCAAGGTTCGGGCGGAGAACTTGAAAAGGATGTCGTCCTCGCTTTTGCGCAGACATTGCGTGAGAAGCTCGAGAGCGGAGGCAAATTCCGGGTCGCAATGACACGTTCGGATGACACGTTCATCCCGCTTGCGGAACGGGTGCGTTTTGCGCGCACACACGGAGCTGCTCTCTTCATCTCTGTGCATGCCGATGCCTTGCCGCGCAGCGAGGGGCAGGCTGAGGGCGCCACCGTCTATACACTGTCGGAAAACGCTTCCGACGCGGAAGCGGCGCGGCTGGCCGAGGCAGAAAACAAAGCCGACGCAATTGCCGGTGTCGATCTCACCACCGAGCCTGATGACGTCGCTAACATCCTCGTCGATCTCGCGCAGCGCGAGACCAAAACATTTTCCATGCAATTCGCACGCACAGTGGTTGGTGAACTCAAGCCTGCCGCCCGACTGCACAAACACCCGCTAAAGTCGGCAGGCTTCAAGGTGCTGTTGGCACCGGATGTGCCCTCGGTTCTGGTGGAGCTAGGCTACATGTCGACCAAAGACGACCTCAAACAGCTTACCTCGGCAACCTGGCGCGCCCGTACCGCCCAGGCCATCGCGCAGGCAGTCGATACCTTCTTGACGCCCCGCATTGCCGGGACTGGCCGGGGACGAAACTGAGATGGGCTACCGGCCTCAGTTTCAACATAAAACCGGGCGACCACAAGCTCGTGCCGGTGCCCTAGCTAATGACGGCGGCGGCCTGGTCGTATTAATATGCCTGCCAGTCTTGCGGCTCGCTGTTTTGGTGGTTGAAGCCTGCGACCAGGCGCAAGACAGGACCATTCGATCATGAAGCTCGTATTACGCTTCTTCGGCTTCCTGTTCGCGGCAGGCACCATCCTGTTCGTGGTGGGCGTGGCTGCGGCCGCCGGCCTGCTCTGGCACTTTTCCAAGGACCTGCCGGACTATTCGCAGTTGCAGGACTATGAGCCGCCGGTGACGACGCGGGTGCATGCGGCCGACGGCTCACTGGTGGGAGAATATGCGCGCGAACGACGACTGTATATTCCAATACAGGCAGTGCCAAAGCTCGTAATCAATGCCTTCCTCGCCGCCGAGGACAAGAACTTCTACGAGCACGGCGGGCTGGATTTTACTGGCATAGCCCGCGCTGGCGTCATCTATCTTCAGAACTACGGATCCAGCCGGCGTCCGCAGGGCGCTTCAACCATTACGCAACAAGTTGCCAAGAACTTTTTGCTGACAAACGAACTTTCGATGGCGCGCAAGGTCAAGGAGGCGCTGCTGGCGCTCAAGATCGAGCGCACTTACAGCAAGGACAAGATCCTCGAGCTTTACTTGAACGAAATCTATCTAGGGCTTGGCGCATATGGCATCGCCGCTGCCTCGCTCGTGTATTTTGATAAGGCGGTCAACGAACTCACCGTTCCCGAAGCGGCCTACCTCGCGTCGCTGCCGAAGGCACCGAATAACTACCATCCGTTCCGCCAGCGCGAGCGTGCAATCGAGCGACGCAATTGGGTCATCGATCGCATGGCGGAGTCAGGCTTCGTCAAAACCTCGGACGCCGAAAAGGCCAAGCTTTCGCCGCTCGGCGTGACATCAAAGGCAACCAGCGCGCATATCTTCGCCGCTGAATATTTCGCCGAGGAAGTTCG
>DASSLE010000247.1:0-4787 GCA_035689725.1 Pseudolabrys sp. | reverse complement strand
GCTGGTCAGCGTGTTCGTGACGGTGCTGAGGATTCCATACGCTTATCTCTATCCACTGATCATCATGTTCTGCATCATCGGCGTCTACGAGGTGAACAACTCGGTGGTCGATGTCTGGATCATGCTGATCATGGGTATACTTGGCTATGCGTTACGCAAATTCGATTTCGATCCGGCCCCGTTAGTGCTCGGTCTGGTGATCGCGCCGATCCTTGAGCAGAGCCTGCGACAGTCGCTAATCATGTCGAATGGCAACTATCTCATATTTTTTAGCCGGCCGATTTCGCTCGGCCTGATGATGGTCAGCATCGGCATGCTCGCGCTCGCGGCATATGCATTTGTGCTCAACCGAGCGGACTGGCGTACCAAGCTGGCCGAGGTGGAAGCCGGCGAAGTAGAAAAATAAGACGTTATGCCGATTTTCGCGCGTGCAGCGCCATGGCGATCAGTGCAGCACCGCCGAATATCATATTGATCCCGACCAGAAGCCCGACAGCCCAGGCCGCCGTGCTCGGCAGGCCGGCGAAAATCATCACGGCCAGCACCAGATCGATGATGCCGCTCATGAGCATCCAGCCCCACTGGCCGGACAATTCGCGCCTGTGATCGAGCGCGAACATGATCGAGACGGCGCCCTCAATAAGAAAGAATGCGATCAAGACCAGCGTGAGCGAGAATGCGCCGGTCACCGGCGACGCCAGCAGCATCGCGCCGACAATGATACCGAGCGCGGCCGACAACAGCGACCACCAGAAGCCGGGCGCGTGCCGCATCCAGAAGGTTGTGACAAGGCCAACGATGCCGCTTACCAGGAACAGCCAGCCAAACAGGATGGTGACCGCCAATGTGGCGATGGGCGGCAGGACGACAGCAGTTGCGCCCAGCACCAGCAGCACAACGCCTTCGACAAGGAAGAGAAACCAGTGCTCATACAGTGCGGCCGTTGCCGCACGTTGAATGCCTTGAATGCCGGATTGTTGGGTGGACATGGACGTCTCCGCAGGTGCCTTTCGCGGCAGCAACAATACTCTTGCTCATACTCGCGGTATAGCGGGTCACGCCCAAAGGCGTTCGTTTTCCATGCCCTTGTAGAGGCCAGCGACGTAGTCGCCGTAGCCATTGAAAAGGAGCGTTGGCCGGCGCTCGCCGGTGCCGATCACCTCTTCGCTTGCCTGACTCCAGCGTGGATGCGGCACCTCGGGATTGACGTTCGCCCAGAAGCCGTATTCCGAAGACTGCAACGCTTCCCACATGCCTTTCGGGCGCTTGTCGGTGAAACTGAAGCGCACGACCGACTTGATCGACTTGAAACCGTATTTCCACGGCACAGCCAACCGCAAGGGCGCACCTTGCTGTTTGGCGATCGGATGACCGTAGGCGCCGGTAGCGAGAAACGCGAGCTCGTTGGTCGCCTCCGCCATCGTGAGGCTCTCGACATAAGGCCACGGATACCAGGTCTGCCGCAGGCCGGGCGCGACTTTGGGATCGTTGAACGTTTCCATCCGCACAAATTTGGCGGACCCGAGCGGCTGCGCTAAATCGACCAGCTTGGCGAACGGAAAGCCGGTCCAGGCAATCGCCATGCTCCAGGCTTCGACGCAGCGGTGGCGATAGGTACGCTCCTCCAGCGTCATCTTGCGGATCAGCTCGTCGATGCCGATCTCCATCGGCTTTTCTACCATGCCGTCAATCTTCACCATCCACGGCCGGATTGGCAGCGCTTGCGCCTGTGCCGCAACCGACTTCGACGAGTTGAATTCGTAGAAATTATTGTAGTTCGAGTTGATCTTCTCGTCGGTGATCGGCCGGTCCAGCACAAATTTCTCATTGCGCTTGGCGGGATAAAGGTCGGCGCTCGGGTCCGGCAGCTTGGTAAGATCGGACACGCGTTGCGCATTCGCAGGATATGACGCCAAAGCGAGCGCGCTGGCCCCGCCAGTCAGAAAACTGCGGCGGTTAAAGACCAGATGCTCGGGCGTAACGAGGCGGTCGGGAATCTCCCAGCCGCGGCGGCCAACGACGTTCATTGCGCAAATTCTCCGGAATCTTCGCCCAGAAGTAAGGGGCGCGGCGTTCACTGGCAAGTCACAGTTATGAGAGAGAAAACCGGCCGGGCAGCGAGGCCACGCCGAAGGCGGGCTAGCCCGCCTGGACAAGCGCAAGCGCTAGCTCGTTACGAGCCGTCCGTGCATGGTGTGGGATATGGCAGCGCCCTTCCTGCGATTGCGCAAGAGACCGACGAGCAGCGAACGCCGCGCTTCCATTGCGGGCGATATCGATTTTGCGAGGTCACGGCGGCTCCACCGTTAACAGCTATCGGCTGCCAATGAAGCTGCTTTGCATCTCCTTACAAAAATGTCGAAAATTGTCATGGCTACCCGCTCCGAAGCCTGCGCCAAGGAGACCGCGAACTCTTTTCGCTTTTATTCCGCGGCGCGCCTGGCTGCGATGATCTGGTCCGCAGTACGGCCCGTCAGCTCTGCCATGTGGTCGAACTTGAAGATGAACGACCCGACACCGGCGGTGGCCGAACGCACCTCGATGATGAGATCGCCGATCTCGGCCTCCGGCATCTGCGCGCGGACGGTGTCCCAGCCGTCCCAGCCTTCGCGGGTGTCGAAGCCCAGAATCTGTCCTCGTCGTCCGGACAGGATGGCGTTCATCTTCGCAGTCGCCTCGCTTGGACAGACAATCTCGACGTGATGGATCGGCTCGAGCAGCACCGGTTGGCACTGAGGCAGACCTTCCACAATGCCGATGCGACCGGCGGTCCGGAAGGCCTGATCCGACGAGTCCACGGTATGGTAGGAGCCGTCGATCAACGCGACGGACATATCGACCACCGGAAAGCCGAGCGGCCCGTGTTTGAGTGCGTCAATGACGCCTTCTTCCACCGCCGGAATGTAGTTGCGTGGCACGACTCCGCCGGTAATGCGGTCCTCGAACTTGAAACCGGATCCACGCGGTAGTGGTTTAATCTCCAGCACCACGTCGCCGAATTGGCCGTGGCCACCCGATTGCTTCTTATGCCTCCCCCGCTGCGTGATCGGCTTGCGAATTGTCTCGCGATAGCCAACCGAAGGCGTGCGCGTCGACACCGGCACCATGAAGCGGTCGGCAAGCCGCTCCGCCGCCACGCGCAGATGCATTTCGCCCTGGCCCCAGATTACGACCTCGTGGCTTTCGGGATTGTGGGCGACCGTGAGTGAGGGGTCTTCTTCGGTCAGCTTGGCAAAAGCCGGGCCAAGCTTGACGTCGTCCTTGCGCTCTTTGGCTTGCACAGCGATGGCGAGCACCGGCGCATAAGGCTTCGCTTGGACGAGCCCAGCCACCGGCTGCTTGCCGGGCGATAGCGTGTCACCAGTCTTGGCATTGTCGAGCTTGCCGAGCGCAACAGTCTCGCCGGCGGTGGCCTGCCCGCGCTTTTCAAAATGCTGCCCCATCAGTTTAAACACACCGGACACACGTCCGGCATCCCCGGCCGTTGTCGTGAGCGTAGTGCCGTCACCGGCCTGGCCGGCGAGCAGGCGAACGACCGACATTTTGCCGCCGTGAGTGGTATGGAAAGTCTTCAGCACCAGCGCCAGTGCTTCGTTGCCAGCTTTGACACCTAGCCGCTGCGCCGTTTCGCTGGCCCCGGGCGATTCATGCCGCAATGCCTTTAACAATCGCAGGACGCCGTTGCTACGGGTGGCAACACCGAGCAGGACCGGACAAACGATACGATCGCGCAATTCCTTGGAGAGGTCGTTGAACACCTTGTCGCGCGGTGGCTCGATGTCCTCGAGTAGTTGTTCCATCAGCTGATCATCATGATCGGCCAGCGTCTCCAGCATGGTGAAGCGCGCTTCTTTTTTTCGATCGAGATCTTCGCTTTTGAGCTCGATGATTTCCGATGGTGCGTGCTCCTTGTAGACATAGGCGCGCTCGAGCGCGAGATCGACGAAGCCAGAAATTATGTCCCCGTTCCAGATCGGAATCTGTCGTAGCAGCAACGGCACACGCGAAGCCGGCTGCAACAACTTGATGGTTTCGCGCACGCGCTTGTCGGCTTTGTCGATTTTGTTGAGGAACAAGAAGTGCGGGATGTTCTGATCTTCCAGCTCGCGCAGGATCAGCTGCAATTGCGGCACCTTCTTTTCATCCGCTTCGCAAACGACCACTGCGGCGTCCACCGCCGGCAGCACGCTGCGCATGTCCTGGATGAATTCGATAGAGCCCGGGCAATCGATAAAGGTGTAATTGTCGCCCATGAAGCTGGTGGTCGCGAAAGTCGCTTCCACGCTCATTTTGTGATGGCGCGCCTCCTTGCTGGCGTCGCCGACCGTGGTGCCCGCATCTACCGTGCCTTGGCGCTGGATCGCGCCGGTGCGAGCGAGGATCGCCTCGAGAAGTGTGGTTTTGCCGCTTTGGAATGGGCCCACCAGTGCGATGCACCGGGGACCCAAGTTCCTTGTGCCATTGGGACCCGCGCCGTTTTGTCCCATAGTTGCCTCCCTTGCCGGCCGGGAGGTCGGACCTGGTTTCCCGGCCCTGTTTATTATCGTCTCAGGCCACGGGGAGGCTGGCAAGGGCGGAAATTCGCCGGACCGAGGAAATCGTCAGTTGACGAAGTTCAGAGATCAACCACGTCGCGCGATTGACGCCTGTGTCGATCAGGCCCTGCGCCTTGTACCAGGCGATCTGGCGCTCGACGTCCGCGACATGGGGCCGCGCCCGCGGTTCGATAAAAAGGCGCAGGCTTCGACCGCGGCCGCAACACTCTCTCGTGCAGAAGAGAAAGTGAA
>DASSLE010000246.1:0-3525 GCA_035689725.1 Pseudolabrys sp. | reverse complement strand
GATGTCCTGCGCGGTCGTGCGCTGGCCCGGGTTCTGGAACAGCGTGAACAGCGCCAGCAACAACAGGACGATGATCACCCAGAGGGCAAAATTGCGGAGATTAGCGTTCATCAGGCGTCCTGATCCCGCCGCGCATGAGCCGCGCGGCCTTGTGTTCTATGCATTAATTTCGTGGCGACTTCACGTCGGACCCGTTGACCAATGTAGGCAGCGCCAGCCCCCAAGAAAAGCCCTCGAATCTTAATATTCTAGCGTGTTTTCGCATGGCTCGCGCGGCCACGCCCGCGCTTGGTTAAGAGGTTTCCGCCACGCGGGGGCGCCCTTTCGACAATAAGTTGGTGGCCCTTCAGCGTCACAACCGCGCCAGCTAGTGTACGTCGAAAGGGCCCTTCGCCGGTATTTTGCGCGGTATCGAGAGCGGATTTGAGTGCCTCGAGCTTGCCCAGCTCCACCGGGCCCTCATCGCCCGCCTTGGCCACTGCACGGCCGAGCAGCCGGAGCGCGATTTCAGCGGGCAGTTCGGCAAAGCGGCGCGCCTCAACGGCGACCGCGCTCGGCAACTCCACGATCAGCTCCGCCATCGCCCGATCGACCGCCTTCTCGACTGCGACATCCGCCCGCTTGAGCCGACGCGCGAGTTGCGCCAAGCGTTGGGCGTCGAGACCCTCGTGCGCGAGTGCACCTATCAGACCGCGCAGCCGCGCACGCGTGAAACGCGGATCACGATTGGAAGGGTCGTCGGCATATGGAATTTTCGCGGCGCGCAGCGTCGCGATCAGGCGCAATTTGGGAATATCGAGCAGCGGTCGCACGAGCATGATCGCGCTATTTCCACTCGACGGCAGCGCCGACAATCGCATCATCGCACCCAAACCGGTGATACCACTGCCGCGAGTCATGCGGATCAATACCGTCTCGGCCTGGTCATCGAGCGTGTGCGCAGTGAGAATGTGCGTCGCTCCCAGCCTCCGAGCAGCGTCGCCGAGCAAGCGGTAACGCGCCATGCGCGCTGCCTCCTGCAAACCGGTCGATGGCTTGCTTCCATTCCAGCGCAGCGTGCGATGTGCGATTTTGAGCTTGCGTGCGAGGCGCGCAACAGCTGCGGCCTCACGTTTGGATTCCTTGCGCAGGCCGTGGTCGACCGTGACGGCGACCAACTTCGGTTTCGTTTTGAGTGCGTCGCGCCAACGCGCAGCCAATACCATCAGCGCAGTTGAATCCGGTCCGCCGGACACAGCGAGCACCAGAACGGGAAAAGCGTGCAGACCGGAAAAGAGCGTCTTCGCTTCCGACGGTGAGATGGCCGCTGATTTCTGCGCAGGCATGATCGTTACCAAAAGCCGGCTCCAACACTCGGATCAAGGCCGAGGGCGGCTCATTGCGATCATATCCTAGCAGTGTGCGCGCTTCTGCTCCTGCTCAACGCCGCGCTTCACGCTGGCCGAGGCACGCGGATATTTGCGTCCGACCTCGGCAAGCGTGGCACAAGCGGCTTCCTTCTGATTCATCGCAGCGAGTGATTGGCCGAGGCGCAGCAGGGCGTCGGGCGCCTTGCCGGCGCGTTCGAACTTAGTCGAGAGCCCGAGGAAGGATTCCGCAGCATCGCGGTAGCGCTGTTGCTGGAACAGGCTTTCGCCAAGCCAATATTGCGCCTCCGGCACCAGACGCTCGTTCGGGTATTTCCTGAGGAAATCGCGGAACGACTGCTCGGCCAGTGAATAGTCCTTATGAAGCACGTAGCCATAGGCCATATCGTATTCATCTTGCGGCGAAGCCGACGGGGGTAGCGTCGCAAATTGCGCACCAGCAGGAGCGGTGGGAACCGCGTTGCGCACTTGCGGCGGCGGCTGTGGAGCTGCCATTTGCGATGTCGGCACCGGAGTGGCGGTAGCCGACGCGACAGCCGCCGGTGGCGCGGCCATTTGCGGCGGCGCAGGGTCGTTACCGGCAAGCGTCGACAAATCGAGCGGCGCGCCAGCGGCGCGTCCGCCAGGAGCGCCGACCGGCGATCCACCGTCTTGCGTTTGTTCGGGAGCGGCGATTACCGCTTGATTGCCCAGCGTTCGCGGCGCACCTGGCGCATTCGGATTCTGCGCAGGATCGAATACGTCAGACCGCCTTCCCGGACTCGATGCTGGCGGCGGCGCGTTCCCCGGACCAATTGGTGCAGCCTGTGGTGCCGGCACAGCCCCGCCTCTCGATCCCAATTGTTGGAAGCGATACTCGGTATCGTCCTGCATGCGCTTGAGCTGCATCTCGAGCTGCTGATTATGATACTGAAGCTGCTCGATGGTGCCGGTGAGCTGGCGAAGGGCGTTTTCCATGCGGTCGAGCCGAACGGAAAGGTCGCCGGGATCGGATTGCGCCACCCTGCCTGACGGCTCCGGTTGAGCTGACTGGCGCGACTGTGCGGCCGGTTCGCCACGGCTGAACAGATTGTCGAGAAAATTTCCGGACCCGCGCTGTTCCTGCGCCAGCGCGGAACTGGCCAGAAACAACACCGACAGTGCGGTAAGCGCCGCGGTACAGAAAGATGGTCGTGAACGCGTCATGTTCTGTGAGACCGGCAGCGGCCATTTACCTAATGAGGGTAACATAAGGCCCGCTGCGTCGAAATTGTGACTATATCGGCCGAGTAAGGCCTCTGACCCGTCATTCTGAGGTGCCCGCCGAAGGCGCGCCTCGAAGAACAAAACGGCTGAGGCCGTCGCCCTTCGAGGCTCGGCCCTGCGCGCCGAGCACCGCAGGGTGACGGACAACGGTTTAGGGTCCTTACGAACTCACGCCCAGCACCGTGACTGCGCGACGGTTCTGCGACCAGCAGGAGATGTCATTGCAGACCGCGACCGGACGCTCCTTGCCGTACGAGATCGTCCGCATGCGCTGTCCCTGGATGCCGCGCGAGATCAGATAATCACGCACCGCCTGCGCGCGGCGTGCACCCAGCGCAATATTGTACTCGCGTGTGCCGCGCTCGTCGGCATGGCCCTCGATGGTGAACTGGCTGTACTGGCTATAGGTCGTCAGCCATTGCGCTTGCTTGTCGAGCGTCGCGCGCGACTGCGTCGTGAGTTCCGACGAGTCGGTTTCGAAGAACACTCGGTCGCCGACATTGACTACAAAGTCCTGCTGGCTACCGGGCGTCGCTTGGCCTGCGGCGTTCGCTTGCGCGTCCTCGCCTGTCTTGTTGGCACAGGCCGAGATCGCCAGAGCCGCAGCGAAGACCGCCGCGAGCCGGGCAACGTGCAGCATTTTCCTCATATCGATCATTCCGGTGCCTCCATTCCACGCGTGTGACCGGAGCTTGCGTGTGGGTCTAGCAGGTCGTTCGTTAAGCGAACGTTCCATCAACCTTGATGGAACCTTGCGCAGACCGATAAAAACTGTCGGAGTCCCTTAAACCGTTTCTGATGGTTAAGACACGGTGAAAATAAGGCCGGTTTACGACAATCAAGATAAAAGCGGCGACCAGGCCGGATCGGAGGCGTAACTGGGCGTCGGAACCTTCAATTCGTTGCGACCGCT
>DASSLE010000245.1:0-7163 GCA_035689725.1 Pseudolabrys sp. | reverse complement strand
ACTGACCGCCGCCATTGCGTTGGCGGAAGGCGGCATTCCAACGGTCCTGGCGAGCAACCGGCCGGCCAAACCGGATAACCGCACCACAGCTCTGCTGGCGGGTTCCGTGACCGCGCTCGAGACGCTCGGTGTTTGGGAACTGTGTAAGGGGCAGGCCGCACCGCTCAAGGTCATTCGTATCGTCGACGACACCGCACGACTGTGGCGCGCGCCGGAAGTAAAATTTGAATCAAGCGAGATCGAGCTCGAAGCTTTCGGGCACAACATTGAGAACCGCCACTTGATCGAGGCGCTGGAGCGGCGCGCTCACACCCTACCCGCTCTGCGCTTCGTCGAAGACGAAGTGCTCAGCGTTGTGCCTGACACCGCGGCGATTACCATTGCGCTCAAGGGCGGCCAATCACTGCGCGCGCCTCTCGCGATCGGCGCCGATGGTCGCCGCTCTCTCTGCCGCGCCGCCGCCGATATCGGGATTGACGAACGAAGCTACCCTCAGGTCGCGCTCACGGTCTGCCTGCAGCATTCTCGTCCACATCATGAAACGTCGACCGAATTCCATACCCCAACCGGCCCATTCACGCTGGTGCCTCTGCCCGGAAATCGCTCAAGCCTGGTGTGGGTGCTTGATCCCGTCGAGGCTGATGAGCTTGCGACACTCGATAATGCGGAACTAGCCGGCAAGATAGAACGCGCCTCGCATTCCATTCTCGGCAAGATCGAAGTCGAACCAGGTCGCGGCCTTTTTCCGCTTCACGTTGCGACTGCACGGCGCTTCGCCGACAAGCGCATTGCATTGGTAGGCGAAGCCGCACATGTGATCCCGCCGATTGGCGCTCAAGGGCTTAATCTGGGTCTACGCGATGCCGCCACCATCAGCGAGTTCGCGGTCGCAGCTTATCGTGATGGTCACGATTTTGGCGGGGCGGCCGTGCTTACAAACTATGACCGCTTGCGTCGGGCCGATGTCGGCAGCCGCACGCTCGCGATCGATCTGCTCAATCGCACTCTGCTCAGTGATCTTCTACCCGCGCAAGGCGCACGCGGACTGGGGCTTTACCTCATCGACCGCATCGGCCCATTGCGACGCGCAGTAATGCGCGAGGGCGTCGCTCCGGCCACGGCACAGCCGCGGCTGATGCGTGGCGAAGCGCTCTAGCTGAGCTTTGGTGCTTTTTTCACGCCTGGAGCTTCTCGAAACTCCGGGCTGATCGGCAGCGGTAGCGCTGGCAGGCTTTTGCCCGACGCAGTCGCAACTTTATGCGAAAATAATCCGCGTTCAACAAAATGCGTGTCGCGCATCGCCTCTTCTAGCGGAGTTACAATCGTTGTGCAGCAGTCGGCAGCGGCGAAGATCGACCGCCATTCATCGGACGATCGAGCTACGATCAACTTTGCAACAGCCTCTCGCGTCGCCTTGGGATTGCGCATGTCGTCGATAAATTCGGCAGGCAAGGAAATCGCTTTCGCAAATGCAATCCAGAATTTCTGCTCAATGGCCCCGCAAGCGACTAGCTTTCCGTCCCTGGCCGGATAGATCTGATAGCGCGGTGAGCCGCCGACGAGCCACATTTCACCTGGCTTTGGAAATCGGCCGGTCGCTGCGCCGAGCGCTAACGCCGCCCAGGTGAACGTAAACATTGCGTCGGTCATCGCAATATCGATGAGACACCCCTGGCCACTTTGGTCGCGCGCACGCAAAGCCAACAGAATATTGATCACTGCGGGAAAACTTCCGCCGGCAATGTCTGCCGCCAGCATCGGGGGCACGACAGGACGTTCGACTGGCCCCGGCTGCAAATCTAACAAACCCGCATTTCCGATGTAGTTGAGGTCGTGCCCGGCCTCGTGCACGCGCGGACCGCTTTGGCCGTAGCCGGAGATCGAACAATAGATTAGCCGGGGATTGAGCGCGCGTACGTTTTCATAGCCAAGACCAAGTCGCGCCATCACCCCGGGCCGAAACTGTTCGACCAGAATGTCCGCGCGCTGGATGAGCGGAAGAAGCCTCTCGCGGCCGATTTCGCTCTTTAGGTCAAGCGTCATGCTCGTCTTGCCGCGGTTAAGCATCAAAAAAGCCGCGCTCTCACCATTGACCATAGGTGGGAAGTACCGCGCGTTTTCACCACCCGGCTGTTCGATCTTTATCACTTCGGCGCCGGCTTCCGTGAGCATCAATGTTGCCAACGGTCCCGGCAGAAGCGTGGTGAAATCCAAAACAAGAATGCCGGATAGGGGCTGCATGGTACTCGGCCGCGATTTTCACAAAAGTATGCTTTAAGTTGTCATGCTGCGCCAGCGGTATGGATTTGGTTGTCGGCAGGAAATCGTCCACCTAACATGCGTTGCCAGCCGAAAGCGTCCCGGGCAGATTGGCGCCAATATTACAATAAGGCGACTTTGAATGAGACAACTACCCCACCTTGGCATCGTACTCGGCATGCATGCGCGCATGTTTCCCGACAAGATTGCTGCACGCGATCTTGAAAGGGAGATGACGTTTCGTACTTGGAATAGCCGGTCATGCCGTCTGGCCAATGCCTTGATCGGCTTGGGACTCTCAAAAGGCGACCGTGTCTGCATCCTCGCCTACAACTGCGTCGAATGGATGGAAATCTACACCGCGACGGCAATGGCCGGATTGATCGCGGTGCCCATCAATTTTCGGTTTGTAGGACCGGAAATCCAATACGTCATCGAAAACTGCGAGGCGAGCGCGCTTGTCGTCCAGGACGAATTGTTAGGTGCGATCGAGTCGATCCGGGATGCCCTTCCGATCACGTCTAAAAATTTTATCGCTTTTGGTCACACAGGCCGCCATGCCGGATACCGCAGCTACGAAGACCTGATCGCGGCCGCGAGCGACCGACCCCCCGCTGTAAATGTCGCAGCAGAAGATCCTTGGACGTTGATGTATACCTCCGGGACAACCGGCAAGCCAAAGGGCGCCATTCGCTCACATCGCGGTAGCGCCATGCTGTCGCTGGTGACCGAGGTGGAGCTCGGCTTTAGTGGTCACGATAGCGCAATGCTGGTTATGCCGATGTGTCATGCCAATTCTTTATATTTCTTCGGCGCCCTTGTTTACTGCGGCGGCGCTTGCACCGTCTACAGTCGGAAGAGTTTCGATCCAGAACATCTTGTTCGCACGTTAGCCGAAGGCGGAGCAACGTTCACGTCCCTGGTCCCGACGCAATTCATCATGATGCTTGGTCTCCCGTCGGATGTGCGCAGGCGTTGCAATGTCGACACAGTCACAAAACTTATGATTTCCTCGGCCCCTGCCCGCCGCGACACCAAGCTGGCGATCATGGACTACTTCAGGAAGTCCGGACTGTTCGAGCTTTACGGCTCGACCGAAGCCGGATGGGTCACCATGCTTCATCCGGATGAGCAGTTCTCCAAGCTGGGCTCGGTCGGGCGTGAATGCGTTGGCTCGCGGCCGATCAGGCTGCTTGATGCAGACGGCAACGAGGTGCCGGAAGGCGAGCCGGGCGAGCTCTATTCGAGCAACTCCTACACATTCGACGGCTACTGGAAGCTGCCCGACAAAACAAAAGAGGCGTTCCGCGGAGATTATTGCACGGTCGGCGATCTCGCCCGCCGCGACGAGGACGGCTATATTTTTCTGGTCGACCGCAAGAGCAACATGATCATTTCCGGTGGCGAGAACATTTATCCCTCGGAGGTGGAATCACTTGTCGGCGCTCATCCCAAGGTGAAAGACGTGGCCGTCATCGGGATTGCGGATGATACATGGGGCGAACGGGTGCACGCGGTGATTATTCCCCGCGATGGTGTAACCGCGACACCAGATGAGATCCTCGACTGGTGCAAGGATCGCATCGCCGGCTACAAGCGGCCGAGATCGGTATCTTTCATCCGTGAAGAGGATATGCCGAGAACCACGACCGGAAAGATCCTGCATCGCGTCTTGCGCGCGCAGCATAATTCTGCGTTCGGCTGAGGGGACAAAGGAACGCGTTCATGAGCCACACCGAGAACAAGTCGCAGGATCTCAATGCCGACCAGCTATCCTGCGCGGCCTGGATTGCCCACTTTTTGAAGGCGCGCGGCATCGACCGCATTTTTGGTCTTCAAGGCGGCCACATTCAACCGATCTGGGACCATGTTGCCCGGCAAGGTATCCGCATCATCGACGTTCGTGATGAAGGCGCCGCGGTGCACATGGCGCACGCTCATGCGGAACTTACTGGCCAGTTTGGTGTCGCTATGGTTACGGCGGGACCGGGCGTTACCAATACCGTCACCGCCATAGCAAATGCGTCACTGGCACGCGCGCCCATATTGTTGATCGGCGGCTGCACGTCGCGACCGCAGGCGAACATGGGGCCGTTGCAGGACATACCGCACGTGGACATCATGCGGCCGATCACGCGCGCATCGCGTACTGCACGCGTGGCTGAGCAAGTCATCCGCGAACTTGACGAAGCGGTCGCGCGCGCGATGGGCGATGCTGGCGAGCCTGGCCCGGTCTACATCGAAATTCCAACCGATGTTCTCCGCACCCATGTGCCAGCCCAGTTGGTGCTTGACGAGTGGATGCAGAAGAAGCCAATGCGCATACTTCCGCCCGATCCTGCCGCCGTGGCAGAAGCGGTTGACGTGTTCTGGTCGGCCAAGCGCCCGCTTGTCTTTACCGGCCGCGGCGCACGGCAGGCGGGCGCTGCGCTCGTCAGGCTCCTCGATGCCACCGGCGCACTCTACTTGGATACGCAGGAAAGCCGGGGTCTCGTGCCGGCGGATCATCCATCGACTGCCGCCGCGGTCCGCGCTGCGGCCATGACCGAGGCCGATGTTGTCCTGCTGGTCGGCCGCAAGCTGGACTACCAGGTTGGTTACGGATCGCCGGCGGTCTTTCCGAACGCGCGTTTCATCCGCGTCGCGGACAATGCCGGAGAGCTCATCGACAATCGTCGCGGCCAGCCAGAATTGCTGGCCTCACCACGTCTCGCGCTCGACTCCATGGTTGCCGCCGCCGGCAATCGTGAAAGCAGTCTCGACAAGGCTTGGGCGGAAGGATTGCGCCGCCGGCATCGCGAGCGAATGACGTCCGCTGGGGCCGCCAAGGACCGGCCTATGACTGGCGCTGACGGGAAAATTCATCCGCGCGCAATTTTCGATGCGATCGCAGCAGTCACCCCGCCGGACTACATCGCGATCGCGGATGGTGGTGATCTCCTGAGTTTCGCACGCACCGGGCTACGAGCAGATATCTACATGGATGCCGGCGCCTTCGGCTGCCTTGGCGTGGGAGTGCCGTTCGCCGTTGCGGCCGCGCTGGCACTACCGGACAGACACGTAATTTCCGTCAACGGCGATGGTGCATTCGGCATCAATGCCATGGAAATCGACACGGCCGTCAGGCACGGCGCCAAAGTTGTCTTTTTCGTATCCAACAATGCGGCATGGAACATCGAGCGTCTTGATCAGGAAATGAACTACGGCGGACGCGTCGTCGGCACGACTCTGCGCCACTCCGACTACGCTGCGCTCGCTCGGGCGCTCGGAGCGCACGGAGAGCGGGTCGAGCGCGCGTCGGACCTTCCGGCGGCGCTGCAACGCGCCCTGAAGAACGCACCGGCGCTGATCGATGTCGTAACATCACAATCGGTGTTGTCATCGGATGCCCAGAAAGGTCTCGGCTTCGTTCCCGACTTCCAGGCGTTGACCATCTGGGACGAAGCCGAAAGGAAACGGCGCGAGGCTCGCTAGATTGCGGAAATGGCCTTCCGTCAACCGATTCTGACACCGACAAAGAACCACTTGGCGTGGCCCTTGTATTCCTCTAAACGGCAGGCCGAGTTTTGGAAGGACGCCGATGAAGCTCCCGCGCCAGTTCTTTGCTTCGCTCGCCATAGGCGCACCTGCACCGTTGCGCGACCTGCCCGCGCGACTTGAGCGCATGATTCATTTCGTGCCGCCGCACAATGAGAAGGTGCGCGCAAAAGTTCCAGAACTGGTGCGGCAGGTGGACGTGGTGCTCGGTAATCTGGAAGACGCCATTCCGGCCGAGGCCAAGGAGTCCGCGCGCAAAGGATTTATCGAGATGGCGAAAGCTGTCGATTTCGGATCGACCGGGCTATGGACGCGCATCAATGCCCTCAATTCGCCATGGGCACTCGACGATATCTCCGAGATTGTAGGCGCAGTCGGGAACAAGCTCGACGTCATCATGCTGCCCAAGGTCGATGGTCCCTGGGACATCCACTATCTCGATCAATTGCTGGCGCAACTCGAGGCGCGGCACAGATTGAAGAGGCCAATTCTGATCCACGCCATTCTGGAAACTGCGCAGGGCGTCAACAATGTGGAAACGATCGCAACGGCTTCCCCCCGCATGCATGGTATGAGCCTTGGGCCCGCCGATCTTGCCGCCTCGCGCGCAATGAAGACCACGCGCGTCGGCGGCGGCCATCCCGAGTACAAAGTGCTGGCGGATGCGCAAGGTGACACGCCGCGCGCGGCGGCCCAGCAGGACCTCTGGCATTATACGATTGCCAAAATGGTGGATGCCTGCGCGGCGGCGGGCATCAAGCCGTTTTATGGACCGTTCGGGGATTTCTCCGACCCTGCCGCCTGCGAGGCACAATTCCGCAATGCGTTTCTTATGGGTTGCCTCGGGACCTGGTCGTTGCATCCTTCGCAGATCGATATTGCCAAGAAAGTATTCTCGCCCGATCCCGCCGAAGTGGCCTTTGCCAAACAGATCGTTGCGGCTATGCCCGATGGCGCCGGCGCTGTCATGATCGACGGGAAGATGCAGGACGACGCAACCTGGAAGCAGGCCAAGGTGCTTCTCGATCTCGCCAAGCTGGTCGCCGTCAAGGATCCGGAGATGGCCAGGCGTTATGCGCTGTAAGCGTACGCGACGAGGGTTTCAGCCATGGACAAGATGCGCAATCCAAATTCAAAATCGGTCAGGTTGTGAAGCACCGCGTATTTTCCGCCTTTTAGGAACAGTATAAACGATAATTAAAACAAACAGTTATTGATATTCACTCCCTTTGATTGCCACCCCTAAAACCAGATTTGGCAACGCCCTTGGCAACATTCTGCAAAACTCGTCGAGCCATTAGGAAGGCTTCAGGACTCGTTAAAACTGTCCACCAGGAACGTAATGCTGGGCACTGAGTTGGATGGAT
>DASSLE010000244.1:0-6832 GCA_035689725.1 Pseudolabrys sp. | reverse complement strand
GTTTCGGCGAGCGTCAGCGGTGTCGGCGCCATCAGCGGTCCGTTGGGCGCGGCCAGCACCTGATGCACGCCATGCCCGAGCTCGTGCGCAAGCGTCATCACGTCGCGCGGCTTGCCCATGTAGTTGAGCAAGACATAGGGATGAGCCGACGGCACGGTCGGATGCGCAAAAGCGCCCGGCTGCTTTCCCGGACGTACCGGCGCATCGATCCAGTTTCTGGTGAAGAACTCGTCGGCCACTTCAGCCATCTTCGGCGAGAAGGCACCATAGGCGGTGATGATCGTCGCGCGCGCATCGCTCCACGGAATCGTGCGCTGGGCGACCTTGGGCAGCGGCGCGTTACGGTCCCAATGCGGCAGGCTTTTCTTGCCGAACCATTTGGCCTTCAGTGCATAATACCGGTGCGACAGTTTCGGATAAGCAGAGCGCACAGCTGCGACCAGCGCTTCCACCACTTCGCGCTCTACGCGATTCGACAAATGCCGCGCATCGGCGATGTCCTTGAAGCCGCGCCAGCGGTCCGAAATCTCCTTATCCTTGGCGAGCGTATTGGTGATTAACGCAAAAGATCGCAAATTCTCTTTGAAGGTCTTGGCCAGCGCTTCGGCGGCCGCCTTGCGTTTCTTGCCGTCGGCGTCTTGCAGCAAGTTGAGCGTCGGCTCTATCGCCAGCGATTTCCCGGCGACCTTGAATCGCAGGCCCGCGATGGTCTCGTCGAACAATCGATTCCAGGCGGAATAGCCGGTCACCGACTTCTCGTGGAAAAGCTCCTCGACCCGGTCTTCAAGCTGATAGGGCTTTTCCTTGCGCACATCTTCGATCCACGGCCGGTAATGGCCGAGCGCCGGATCGCGCATCGCAGCATCGAGCTGCGCATCATCGATACGGTTGAGTTCGAGTGTGAAAAAAAGGAGATGCAACGAAGCAGCAGTGATGCGCTCCTGTACGTCACCATAGAATTTTGCACGCATCGGATCCGTGGTGTTGCCGGCATAAACGAGCGAAGCATAGGAGACCAACCGGCCGAGCCGGTCGTCTATCGCCTCGTAGCGTTTGACCGCCTCGACGAGCGCGCGCCCTGCGCCTTCGCCTGTCGCCATTGCGGCCAGACGCCCCTTGAAGTCCTGCTCGAAGGCTGCGCAATCCCTGTCAGCCTGCTCCAGATCGCGCTTTATCTCCGGGCTGTCGAGACCGGGATAGAGATCATTCAGATTCCACTCAGGCAGTGCGCCGAGCTTGCTTGTCTTCTTTAGCTTTTGTCGGGACGAGGTCTTGGGCATGGCGCAATCGTTGGGAGGAACATAAACAGTGAGATGCCATCTAGCCGACACTCATGGCGACCCGGTGGCAGACAGCAAGATTCTTTATCAGTGTATTGCCTGCAAGCACCGCCATTGCAACTTGCTCGATCTCTCTGCGAGGCTACAGGCAGATGATCGGCAGCCAGGATCAGAGCAGAAATAACGGCCCTCCCTTTCGCTGCACGTCTTAACACCGCATTAAGCCGTAGCGGCGACATTGCACCAATTCGGCACAGTTGTGCGTGAGGGTCCCATGCCCGAAGTCGTGCTCATCGTCGATGACGATCCGGTTCAACGCCGCCTGCTCGAAGCTATGATCCAGCGTTTCGGCTACCAGGCGATACTTGCCGAGGGTGGCGACGCCGCCGTCAAACTGCTCGTCGGACCGGAGGCACCGCGGATCGATGGCGTGGTTCTCGATCTGGTGATGCCCGACCTCGACGGCCTCGGCGTGCTCGCACGCATGCGCGAGGCCGACTTGAACATTCCCGTGATCGTACAAACCGGCCATGGCGGCATTGACAATGTGGTGTCGGTAATGCGCGCAGGTGCGACTGATTTCGTGGTCAAGCCCGCGAGCGCCGAACGACTACAGGTGTCGCTGCATAACGCGCTGGCTACCAAAGCGCTGGCGGGCGAGCTGCAGCGGCTCAAGCGCGGGCGCGACGGGACGCTGACCATCGCCGATATAATCACCAGTTCAGCGGCCATGCGGCCGGTACTCAAGGCTGCCGAAAAGGCGGCGGGGTCAGTCATTCCGGTCTTGATTGAAGGCGAGTCCGGCGTCGGCAAGGAATTGATCGCACGCGCGATCCACGGCAGTAGTGTACGACGCGCAAAACCGTTCGTTGCGGTCAATTGCGGCGCGATGCCAGAAAATCTGGTCGAGTCAATTTTATTTGGTCACGAGAGGGGCGCGTTTACTGGCGCGACCGAAAAACACACCGGCAAATTCGTGGAAGCCGCCGGCGGCACGTTGTTCCTCGAGGAAGTCGGCGAATTACCGGCACGGGCACAGGTGAAACTGCTGCGAGCGCTACAAGAAGGCGAAGTCGAACCCGTCGGCGGGCGCAAATCGGTCAAGGTCGATGTGCGCATCGCCTCCGCCACCAACCGCAACCTTATCGCCGATGTAAGGGCCGGCCGGTTCCGCGAAGACCTGTTCTATCGTCTGCACGTCTTCCCGATTTCAGTGCCGCCACTGCGGACGCGGCGCGACGACATCCCCGAACTTGCCCGTCATTTCCTCACGCGCATCGCGGCTGAGGAAGGCAAGCGCGTGCGCGCTATCAGCGCCGAAGGTATGGCGCTGCTTGCCGCCCACCACTGGCCGGGCAATGTGCGGCAGCTCGAAAACGCGATCTTTCGCGCAGTGGTGCTGCTCGATAGCGACGAGATCGGGGTCGACGAATTCCCGCAAATCGTCGCTCAGATTTCCTCCGACGCGGCTTCCACACAGCCGCTGATAGAGCCGTTTCCGGTCATGGTGGCATCGTGGCCGGAATCCGATAACGCCGAAGGTCAGCACGCGGCGGCCCCCGCGCATTCGTTGCCGCTGACCGACCCGCGTGGCGATGTGCGTCCGCTCGACGATATCGAGCGCGATGCCATCCGTTTCGCCATTTCGCACTATCGTGGGCAGATGTCCGAGGTTGCGCGCAGGCTCAGAATCGGGCGTTCGACCCTCTATCGGAAACTGGAAGGCCTGGGCCTCGACGAGGACGTGGCGGGGTAATAATCGACCCAGCCGTCCGGGCAGCCCGCCTTAAACGTAGCCAGGACTGGGGCTTAGCCCCGGTCCTTCCCATTTTGGCACGGAAAATTTCCCCATCGAAGTTCCAGAAATGCCCAGCTTTCGGCCAAATTCCCGGGATGATGGGGGCCGGACGGGGGACCGGCGGTAAGCTCTCATTAACCGATCCCGATAACACTCACGGGGTTGCCGGCACGGCAGCCCGAGGGGACGTGGCGGCGGCGTGGGACGGACTCTTTCACGGATCGGTGCTGTGGCTATTGACGCGTCGCGCGAGCGTTCTCTCGTTGTGACTTTGGCGCGCGCCGGTGCCCGACTGGGCCTTGCCGGGTTATTCATGCTTGGCGCCAACGACGCGCTGCAAAACGCCAGCGCAGAAGGCGACACCCGCACTCTCTCCTTTCATCATCTTCACACCGGCGAAGACATTACCGTCACCTTCAAACACAATGGCCGTTACGACGACGCCGCGCTGAAGAAGCTCGACTGGTTCATGCGCGATTGGCGCAAAGAACAATCGACCCATATGGATCCGCATCTGTTCGATCTGCTGTGGGAAGCATACCGCGAGGTCGGCGCAACACAGCCGATCGACGTTGTTTGCGGTTACCGCTCGCCGGAAACCAATTCAATGCTGCGCGCGCGATCGAGCGGCGTCGCGCAGTTCAGCCAACACGTCAATGGCCAGGCGATGGATTTCTTCATCCCCGGTGTGGCGCTCGAGAAGATCCGCGAGGTCGGTTTGCGCATGCAGCGTGGCGGCGTCGGATTTTATCCGACCTCAGGTTCGCCTTTTGTGCACATGGATACCGGCACCATCCGTCATTGGCCGCGCATGACGCATGATCAGCTGGCGAAGGTTTTTCCTGATGGCCGCACCGTACACATCCCTTCTGACGGGCAACCGCTGCGCGGCTATGCCACGGCGCTTGCCGACGTCGAACGGCGCGGCGGCAGGCCATCCGAAACTTCGCTGGAGGCTGCGCGCGAGGCAGGCCTGAGGACGGCTAGCGCCGATCCCGCGGCAGGACCGAAGCGCAGCTTCTTCGCTCGTTTGTTTGGAGGCGGCAAGGACGCCGACGAGGTCAGCGAAGAACCGACACCGAAACACACACGTGCGCCCATGGCGGTCGCAAGCCTGAGCCCGCCCAAAGCTCACCCGGTGACCGTCGAACGTATCGTGCCGCTGCCGACTGCGCGCCCGAAACCGGTCGCGTTTGCTACGGCTACGCCGAAGCCAGTCGCCAATCCCTTTGTAACGGCGTCGCTCGGCGGCAACCTGTTCGACAATCGCGGCTACTGGCGAGGTGCAGTGCAGACCAGCCCGAATTTGCCTGCAGCGATGGCCGCACCAACGACGTATGACACCGCCAGCATCGAACCCAACTCCACCGGCAGTACCGCCCTCGCCTATGCCGCTGAATCAGAAGCACCTGCGCCGGCCTGGACCCGCCCGATGGGCTCGCGTTTGCCGAATCTGCCGAGAGAGGCCAGCGTCATGCCGGCACAGGGCAACACCACTGTCGTGGAGAAGCCCCCACTGGCGGCGGCCTTGGCGAGCACTGAGCAGCGTGTCTATAGCCCCTGGCTACGCGCAGCAGTGCTTACACCAAGCTTCAGCACTTACATGACTGCAACGCGGCTTGGTGCGGTCGACATGCGGCCGCTGAATGAACTCCTGTACAAGCCTTCTATGTCGGTGGCGATGACGTTTTCGGCCGATCCGCAACTCGGCATGGTAGCCAGCCGCTTTAGCGGCCCGACGGTGGTGTTCCTGGCCACCACCACCTTCGCACTACAGACGACCGCGTCGCTGCGCTGATTTCCTAGTTCGCCATTCCGAGCGCGTGCAGGTAAGTGTCGAGTACTTCCTGCTGCTCGCGGCGCTCGTCCGTATCCAATTTGCGCAGACGCACGATAGTGCGCAGCGCTTTGGTGTCGAATCCAGTGCCTTTCGCCTCGGCATAGACGTCGCGGATGTCGTCCGACGTCGCCTTCTTTTCGTCTTCAAGCCGCTCGATGCGCTCGACGAAAGCTTTCAGCTGATCTTTGGCGAAGCGGGTGGCTGGCTGCTCTTTTTCAGCTGCGGCGGTGGAAGGCATCGATGTCTCCTTGACTACGCACGGCGGATCATAGCCGCCATTGCCAAGAAGCTTTCTGATTTGGATGCCCTCAGGTCAAGGCAAGGACGCCGTCATCCACGCTGTTCACAAGCAAACGGTGACGACTAGTGACGAGGGCTAGACTTTTCGAATGCCGCTTTCTGCTCCGGCGAAGCTTCTTTTTGGTATTTCTTGCGCCATTCTTCGTATGGCATGGCGTAGACGATCTCACGGCTCTCGTCCTTGCTTATGGCGAGGCCCTTGGCGTCGGCAGCATCCTTCATCCAGTTCGAGAGGCAATTGCGGCAGAAGCCGGCGAGATTCATCAGATCGATATTTTGCACGTCGGTACGCGAGCGCAGGTGGTCCACCAGGCGCCGGTAGACGGCGGCTTCCAACTCGGTGCGGGTCTTGTCGTCCATAGTGGTGTCCTCCACTCTAGGAAACATAGACATGCGCTGCCCACCTTTGAAGGCCCCAAATGGCCCGACGCAGGGATTGAGGAGATTACATTGTGAAGTTCGCGCATTTTTCTCATGTCTGGGGCAAGCCAGGCATGACCCCGCACCAACGTTACGAGGAGTTGTGGCGCGAGCTTCAGTTATGTGACGCCCTCGGCTTTGACTACAGCTTCTGCGTCGAGCATCACTTTCGCCCCGACGAAAGCTGGATTTCATCGCCCAGTCTGTATGTGGTCGGGGCCGCGGCGCGCACACGCCAGATGCGCATCGGCCCAATGGGGTATGTCGTGCCGTTGTACCATCCGCTGCGTCTGGCGGAGGAAATTGCACTCGTTGATCAGATAGTCGGTGGGCGCATGGAGCTCGGGCTCGTTCCGGGGATCAACCCCGATTATTTCAAGCCCTTCGGTCTCGACTACAATCTGCGCAAATCACCGACACTCGAATTCGTCGAATACCTGCGCGCGGCCTATGGCGAAAAGCAGCCGTTCACTTTTCATGGCGACGCTCATCACACCGATAGTGCACAGCTCGCTGTGCAACCTTTGCAAAGGCCGCACCCGCCGCTCTGGATGATGAGCCGCGACCCGCAGACTCTTGAATTCTGCGCGCGGCATGGAATCAATCCCGGATATTTTCTCGTCTATCCGCGCGCAGACGCGGCACCACGCTATCGCAAATTTCTCGCCGACTGGGCGACAGCCGGCTGGCCTCAGCCGCCGAAGATTGCCTATTGCACGATCGTCTACGTGGACGACACCGACGAAAAAGCTTTCGACATTTCACTGGCACGCGCGGCACGCGCCTATGAAGGTTTTCTACCGTCGCCAAAACCTGGCGAAACGTTCGAACAGCGCGTGCGCGAGCACGCAAAGAAATTCACCGGCCGCGGCGAGCCGGGGGCTTCCGAGATCATGGCTAATCTGTTCGATGTGGACTACCTGATGAAGCACGAACTGGTCTTCATCGGCTCGCCGGAAACGGTCACCAAAAAAATTCACGCGGCGGCACAAGCCGGCCTGTTCAATGTCTTCATGGGCGAGTTCAATTTCTCGGACCTGCCCGAAAACGACCTGCTGCGCTCGATCCGGTTATTCGGCGAGCAGGTCGTCCCCAGTTTGCGGAGCTACGAACCGTTTTAATGCACCTACCGCCGGGCTCAGGCCGGCGCCTGGGCCGCCCGGAGCTCGGGATGCTCGCGCAAGCGCGTTTCAT
>DASSLE010000243.1:0-3089 GCA_035689725.1 Pseudolabrys sp. | reverse complement strand
GGGGAGGCGGCCATGCTTACCATTCCCGAACTGGCGGCGGAGGCCTTGGGGTCTCACCTTGCCGAGCACATGGGTCGGCGGTTTGGCTCGACGGACGCGGGTTTAATAGAACGCGTCCAGTCGGCTGCCAGACTTGCTCTCGACTGTATCGGCAACAGTGACGCGCTCTATCACAACGTCGAGCATACAATGCTGGTAACGCTCGTCGGCTACGACATCATGAGGGGGCGGCAGCTCTTAATTGAGACAAATGCCAGCGATTACGCGCACCTTATCTTCGCCTGTCTTTTTCACGACATTGGTTACGTTCGTGGTATTCTTAAGGGTGATAGCGCCGACGGCTACATTATTGACGCCAAAGGCAACAAGGCCGAGCTGCCGCGCGGCTCGTCCGATGCCGCGCTAATGCCGTATCACATCGACCGGTCAAAGCTGTTTGTGTTGGATCGCGTGGCCAAGGACAAATCGCTCGATGCCACCCGCATCGCCAATGCCATCGAGTGTACGCGCTTTCCGCCGCCGCATGGCGCCGACTATAGCGACGGCGAAGACGGCATATTGGTGCGCGCGGCCGATCTCATCGGCCAGCTCGGCGATCCGCATTATCTGCGCAAAGCCAATGCGCTTTATTACGAATTCGAAGAAGTCGGGATGAACAAGCAACTCGGCTATGCTTCGCCGGCCGATCTCACCGATCTCTATCCGAAGTTCTATTGGAGCAGCGTATCGGCGCAGATTCAGAGCGCGATCCGCTACCTCAACATCACGTCGAACGGACGGCAGTGGATCGCCAATCTCTACAGCAATATCTTTCGCGCCGAACGCGAGCTAAACCTCTCCGGCCCACAACGGTAAGACCGGGCGCCCTAACTGGCCCATTCTCGCATACGCGCTAAACCGAGTACGCAGCAACTTTTGCCTATTGGCGCTGTCATACTCTTGCTTGGAAACGGCGACGCACCCTTCCGAGGGGGGCTGCCCTGCATTCTCTGAGTGAGAGGGAAATGCAATTAGCATTAACCCAATCGCACAGGCCCAAACTCCGATAAGAGCGATAAGGTTTTGCCGCTTCATCCAATGGCCTCACTGCGGGCGAGTATGACGCTCGCGGTAGTGCCGATGTTCTGTCAGCCGATACGGAGCGACGAACAAGTCAGCATACGGGTTCGGATTGCACCAGCCACGATTGCCTGCCAGCACATTCGGCCGGCATCCTTCGATCGAACGATACTGGCAGTCCCAATGCATGTCGCCGTCGCCCCCCGAGGTCACCGCACACCAAGGAGCCTCGTAGGCGTTAGCTGGCTGTAGAGCGAAGACCACACTAACAAGAGCAACGACAGCGGCAAAAATCATGCGGAGTATCTTCAACCTCAATGGGCGTGGCCCTTCTTTGGCGACTCGAGCTTCGGTCTTACCGAAGGGCAAGGGCAGGTGGTAGTTGCCCGTTATCGTCAACTCGTTCCAGTTTTGTAGGCGACGCCGTTCAGCGATACGCCCTGCGATAGCGACCCGGCTGTGGTTCATAAAGGCGTTTGACATGGGGGCCTCCAATCCTTGGAGTACGTGTGTGCAAAATAGGACCGCACTTCGCGTTCCGCATGTGATGAGGGTCACAGAACTTGCGATTGGTATCGCGCTATGGCGGAGCCCGCGGTCGGACCCCAATGCCCAGGTGTATTGAAGCGGCCGCCGGTCGCCGCTCTGCAAGCGACATTCATCGGAAATTTTCATGGGAGACCGGCGATAGGCCGGCCTTGCGAGCGCAGCCGTACCCTTCGCATAGATGGGAAAGATCGCCCCTACACGGATAGCCGGTGATTGGGCAGATGAAAGGTTGCTCGAACTCAAGGTCGTCATCGTTCATCATTTTGAATCCGTCACTTTCGTGGAGTGGCTTCTAAACTTGCAGATAAAGAGGCCGCCGTCGTAGGCGGCCTCTTGGCAGTTCAGCTCCAAGCTCTCGGGGGGACTACGCTTAGCGCTGGCTGCCGATACTGAAGTCCACGCCAACCGGCGCGCTGGCCGGCTCATAGGCGTTGGCGTCGATGCCGCGGTGTGTGCGAACGTGCTTGCCCGTGACGTGTTGGGCGCGGCTGCCCGTCGTTGAAACTTGGGTCTGATACCCCGAAGCCGTTTCGTAGGCGAAAGCAGGGGCACCGGCCGACAGCGCGAGGATACAAGCAAAGATAATCTTAGAGACAGTCTTCACGGTTTAACTCCGTTGTGTTTCACAAGATAAATTTCTTGCTGGCGACGATGTGGCGCAGCGCTGCTCCTTTCTCAATACACAATGAATTCACAAGATTTCGGCCCGCCGTTCACGGAAACGTCATGGAATAAGTGGAGGAAAAAAATTGCTGCGGTAGCGAGCCCGGCCGCTGTTATTCACTCACCAGAATAAGGCCACGTAAAATATTTTCATCGTGGCACTGCGAACCCACATACGGCGACGCCCGAATGCGCAATCGTCATTGCTGCGTTTCAATATTGCCGCCATGTGCCTGCGTCACACCGCCCGCCGGCCCTGGTCGGATTTTCCACTACTTTAGTGGTAATCGCGGTCAGTTTTACCCGATGCCGCCGAGCCCAATCAATTCTACAATCCGCGACGGGCGCAGCGCGCACCTGAGGCTTTCGTAGAAGCATCGCGTCGAGCGCAGAACGACCCGCACCGGTGATGAATAACAACACTGCACGCCCATCATCGTGACGGCTGCCGATAAAAAAGGCGCCGTGCATCGACCCGCGATCCTAGACCCGAAGACGAAGTCCGGTAGGAATTACAGAGCCCCATCCCTATTGGTTATGTGTCGGCGCGGAAAATCCGCCCAATCCTTGGCGCAAAAAAATCGCCCTTCCTTGACGCACAACCTGAAAAGAAGCATTACAACTTTTACGACGTGTGATTTAGTTGGCAATAGGTGTGTGAAAATACCCTACGAGTTTGTGAAAAGGTGCCCTCGAGGTAGCAAAAAGATACATTTTTTGTAGCCCGACGGCGGTTACGGACCATTCTGGCGACCGATTTGACCGCTCGTGATCCAACTTGCTCAAAGCGAAGGCTGAAAATTCCAGCAAAAACAGCG
>DASSLE010000242.1:0-5943 GCA_035689725.1 Pseudolabrys sp. | reverse complement strand
TCGAACATTCCGTTGCGCAGCTTCGCCGTTGTCTGGCCGTTGAGCACGACCGTTATGTCGCGGCCGTTGGCGGTAACTTCATACGTGTTCCACTTGCCGCCAGCCTTCGGCATTGGGTTGATCTCGACGTAACGCGTAATCGCGCCGGTGCCGTAGCTCGGCTCGGGGCGCTGGTCGAAGATATTGGCCTCATAGCAGGTCCGGTCGGTGATCTTCTTGGGATCAAGGCAGCGGAAATAGATGCCGCTGTTGGCGTCGTCGCTCGGCCAGAACTCAACGCGCACGATGAAGTTTTTGTATGACTTCTTGCTCACCAGGTAGCCGGCTTCTTTGCCCGCCATCTTGTCGGCGATAACCGCTCCATCCTCGATATGCCAATTGGATTCGCCAACCTGGTTCCATTCGTCCAGGTTTTTGCCGTCGAACAGCGTGGTCCAGCCGGTGTCCTGGCTTGCGGCCGGTGCGACGTAGTTGGCCGCAAAACCCGATATGCCGAGGGCGAGAGCGAGTTGGATTACGCGCTTCGACATCGTGTGCATGGTGCCTCCCCGTTTTTCGATTTCGTTTGGATTTATTGTTCGACCGGCTGCAAGAATGGACGAAATCGCCCAAACTCTGTCAACATGGGTCCGACGAGAGAAAATCAACGCCATTTGGGAGGTTCGACCATGGACAAGGCACTCTACGACCGAGGAATGACCATGCGCCGGAAGGTGCTGGGGGACGAGTACGTCGATCGTGCTGTTGCCAATACCGACGACTTCAATCGTCAGTTTCAGGAATTGCTCACCACCTATTGCTGGGGTGCGGTGTGGGGCGATGATGCCCTCAAGCCGCGCGAGCGCAGCATCCTCAATCTCGGCATGATCGCCTGCCTTGGCCGGATGCATGAGTTCGAGGCACATTTCCGCGGTGCGCTGCGCAACGGGCTCACGCCGAATGAGCTTTCCGCCATTTTGCGGCAGGTCGCAGTTTATTGCGGCTTCCCGGCTGCGGTAGATTGTCACCGTGTGGCCAAGCAGGTATTGGCGGCAGAGGCCAAGAAAGCCTGAGACGGCACGGCAAATTCACGTTAACGAGATCGTCGTATTCTGGTCTTGAATGTGCCTTCATCCGGGGGCAATCAGGGCACAGATTGGCAGCTGTTTCGCCGCCAAGGGTGGATAATGATTCGATTTTCTGCTGCTTTTCTGCTGGCGCTGCCGGTTGCGGCGGCATTTACGGCTGCGCCCGCGCGGGCGCAGCAATTGCCGCCCCCGGGAATCGAAGAGCGGCTGCCCCCGGTCATGGGCGGCTATGATGATGAGGAGGAGGATTCCCTTCCGGCGCCCCGCAGCTCGCGCCCCGGCCAAGCTCAGCGTCGCGATCCTGCTCGCGTGCTTCCCTATCCGGATGACGATGTGGTCGCCCCACCTCCGACCGGCTTGTTCGGCGCGCCCGAACGACGGCCTACTGGCTACGGCCACCAGTTTGAGACGCAACAGCCTCCGCCAGCCGTTGGTGCACCGGCCCGGGCGAATAATGATCCGGATGCGTTACGTCCGCCGGCCGCGGTCGGCTCGGTTCCGAACGCCGCGCCTCAATCCGGTCAGCCGTCCAGCAGCGTCATGACGCTACCGCCAGAGGACCAGCCGGAAACCGGCAAGCCGAAGGAACTGCCGCCTAATCTGAAAAAGCAGCTGGTCGACTACGCCACCAGGGAACCGGCTGGCACAATAGTTATCGATACGTCCAACACCTATCTCTATCTGACGCTCGGCGGCGGCAAAGCGTTGCGGTACGGCATTGGCGTCGGCCGTGACGGCTTCACTTGGGCCGGCACCGAGCGCGTCTCCAAGATGAAGGAATGGCCGGACTGGTTTCCGCCGTCCGAGATGATCGAGCGCCAGCCTTATCTGCCGCGCATGATGGCGGGCGGCCCGGGAAATCCGCTTGGCGCGCGCGCGCTCTATCTTGGCCATACACTTTACCGCATCCACGGCACTAACCAGCCATCGACTATCGGCTCGTTTGTGTCGTCGGGCTGCATCCGTCTTCTCAATGAGGATATCGAAGATCTCTTTAGCCGTGTGCAGGTGGGCACTCGCGTAGTCGTGTTACCGGGCAAGGCGCCTGAGCACGTCGCCAATACGGGTGTGCAACCAGCTGCTAGCGGTCCCGTGTCCGTGGGCGCGCCGGCGAATATCGCGCCGCCGACTAACGCCGGTGCGGCGCGCAATAACGCGAGTGCGATTTCGTCTTCGCCGTTGCCGCCGATTCGCTAGCCAAGACATAAAGAGCCTGAAAGCGCACATGCCCCGGATGCGGCGCAGCACGAAGTGCAGTGGGGTGGTGGCCCGCTGATCCGGGGCCGCACGAGACTCTGAATTTATAACGATCCCGGGTCTGCAGCGCATTGTTAGCGCGCTGCGCTGCGCCAAGGGTATGGATCATGACTGTTTCGTCGGCCGCTTTTCCGAAACGCTGACTTTTGCCAATCGCGTGATCGCCTCGATCATGGCGCCAGGATCTGCTTGGCCTTTTCCGGCGATATCATGTGCGCTGCCATGCGCAACAGAGGAAAACAGGATTGGTGAGCCGATCGAAAGCCCGGCAGTGCGGTTAAAAGCTTGCAGTTTTGCTGCGATGTGGCCCTGGTCGTGGAGCATCACGATGAATGCATCGGCGCCTTTTTTGCGGAACATCGTATCGGCGCCGAACGGGCCGGACACATCGATTCCATTTTTAGAAGCCCGCGCGATTGACGGTGTGATGACCTCGGTCTCTTCCGAGCCGAACAGTCCGTTCTCGCCCGCATGGGGATTGAGCCCGCTGACGAAAATCTTCGGTCGTGGGATACCGAGTTTTTTCAACGATGCGTCGGTGACGCGGATGACCCGCTCGATTCGCTCGGGCGTTATCAACGCGACGGCCTCCCGGACGCTCACATGCAAGGTCGCATGTACAATGCGGGATTGGTCGAAACAGATCATCAGATAGACGTCGTTGATCGGTGTGCCGGTCTCGCGCGCGACGAACGATGGATAGCCGTCGAAGGCGATGCTCGCCGCCGCGATCGAACGCTCGGTCTGCGGCGCTGCGACGACTGCCTCCACTTCGCCGGCAAGCGCGGCCTTGATGGCTCGGCTAGCGCTCGCCAACGAGGCGCGGCCGTACGTGGCATCAACGGTGCCGATCCGGACCGGCGCGTTGCTGCCATCTCGGGTGTCCAGCAGATTGACCGCGCCGTTGGTCCAGGCCGCATCGGTCGTTTTTTCGATTACATGTAATTTTGGCAATAGCCCAGCGCCTCGTGCATGCAATTCCACTGCTGCCGGGTCCCCGATCAGCAGCGGCCGGCATAGCTTGAGTACGCGCGCATCGAGTGCGGCCTTGAGCGCGATCTCAGGCCCGATTCCGGCCGGATCTCCTGTTGCAATGGCGATGCGTGGCAAGGGCATAACGCTCGGCTTCCGTCAGGGGCGTGGCTGCATATAATGGCCGCCGATCCCTGCAAGGCATAGCAAAGACTTCAGGAAGTGTCGCCATGATGTCGCGCGAACAAAACGATCAGCTCAGCCGGGTCGGCCCAGGTACGTTCATGGGCAAATTGCTGCGGCGCTACTGGGCGCCGTTCCTGCTGGTGTCAGAAATTCGCGAGCCCGATTGCCCGCCGGTGCGCGTGAAGTTGATGGGCGAAAGCCTGATCTGCTTCCGCGACAGCAAGGGGCGCATCGGTTTGATCGACGAATTCTGTGCCCATCGCGGCGTTTCACTCTGGTTTGGACAAAACGAGGAATGCGGGCTGCGCTGCCCCTATCACGGCTGGAAATACGACGTGACCGGGCAATGCGTCGATCTGCCATCGGAGCCCGAAGAGAGCGGGTTCCGCAAGAACATCAAGTTGAAGTCCTATCCATGTATCGAGAAGGCCGGAATCGTCTGGGCCTATCTCGGTCCGCCGGCTTTGCAGCCGCCACCGCCGGCATTGGAATGGACCGATGTTGAGCCACCCCAGCGCTTTGTCTCCAAGCGGCTGCAGGAGTGCAACTACCTGCAAGCGATGGAAGGCGGCATCGATTCAAGCCACGTGTCATGGCTGCACGGCAGCGAACTCAACAAGGACCCGTTGTTCAAGGGCTCCAAGGGCAACGTCTATAACGAGCAGGACCGCATGCCGCTGTTCGAAGTGGAGGAGTTTCCAGGCGGGCTGCTGATCGGCGCGCGGCGCAACGCCGACAGCGGCAAATATTACTGGCGCATCACGCCCTGGATCATGCCCTGGTATTCGATCATTCCGCCGCGCGCCGGCCATCCCTTGGGTGCGCATGCCTGGGTGCCGATCGATGACGAATCCTGCTGGGCTTGGAGCATCAACTATCACCCCAAGCGTGCTCTGACGAAATCAGAAGTCTCGGCGATGCAGGACGGGGAGGGTATTCACGTCAGGTATGTGCCCGGCACCTTCATTCCGCTTGCCAACAAATCCAACAATTACCTCTTGGACCGCGAGTCACAGCGGCACGGCCATTCCTCCACGGGAGTCGACGGTATCGCCATGCAGGACGCGTCCATCCAGGAAAGCATGGGGCCGATCCAGGATCGCACCAAGGAGCATCTGTGCGCGACCGACAGCGGCATCGTCATGACGCGCAAGATATTGTTGCGTGCGGCGAAAGTGGCCGCCGAAGGCGGCGCGGTTCCGGCGACCGAGCCTGCAGTGCAGCGTGTGCGTTCAGCCTCGATCGAGCTCGACAAGGGCGTCTCGTTCACACAAGGCGCCAAGCACGGCCTCTACGCCGCGTTGGGGACCGATCCGTTATCCGTGTGAAGAGCTGGCCAATCCCGCTTATTCTCGCGCAAGCGGGAATACAGAAACGCGAAATACAACCATGGAAAAAATTTGCCGCTGGGTCCCCGCTTTCACGGGGACGGGCGGTGAAAGTTACTCCGCCGCGGTCTTGGCCGGCTTGCCGATCGCTGCGTTTACGCGCGGGATCACTTCTTCGGCCATGAGCTGCATCGAGCGCCTGGCGAGCGTCGGGTCGACCCAATCCATGCCGGCGTAAACCAATTCGCCGAAGTCGCCGGTCTCTTCGCGCAACTTGAGGATGGCGTCCACCACCTTGTTGATGCTGCCGAAGGTCACGCAGTGCTGCATGACGTAATCAAGGGTGATCTCGTCGTCGGATTGGTCTTTATGATTCTTGAACACGTATAGCCGGTTGCCGCGTTTCATTTTCGCGCGCATTTGCTCGAAGTAGAACCGGTACGGGCTCTTGGCATCGTCGTTGCCATACCGCGCCGCTACCTTGTCGTCATCGGCGACGAAAATCGTGCGCGCGACGCGCCAATCGGCGATATTTGCTTTGGCTCCGGCCTCCGCCTTGCCCTTGACGTAGTTGCTCCAATGAGACTTGAGATGGTTTGATAACAGAAAGTTTGCCGATAGCGGGTGGAAGTCGCGCTTGCCCATCAGCACTACGCCGGGAGAAAACGGCGCCACAACGGTACCGACGATTTCCGGGCGTGGTTTTTGAAAGGGCTTCGCCAGGATGCCGACGCCGAGCTCCAGCGCGGCAGTGCGTGCGAAACCGACTTTAAAACGGTTATCCGGGAAATCGATGTCGTAAGGCGGATTGCGCTCCCACACTGCCAGAATGACGTCGATCGCTTCGGCGAATATCTTGTTGCGGTCCAGATCCAGGATGCCGATCGCTTCCGAATCGGAGGTCAGCGCACCGGCGCTGATGCCCATCACGAATCGCCCGTGCGACAGGTGATCGAACATCGCGGCATTGACCGCGATCACTACGGGATGCATCTGCGCGAGGTTGGTGGTCCCGGTCGCGAGCTTGATGTTCTTGGTGTCGTGGATCAGCGTGGCCTGAAATATCATGCTGTTGGTGATGTTCTCGCAAGCGTCGGTCAGGTGCTCGCCGACGAAGGCGTCGTAAAAGCCGA
>DASSLE010000241.1:0-3490 GCA_035689725.1 Pseudolabrys sp. | reverse complement strand
GTCATAGAAGAATTGGCATGCATCGGTTGGCATCCGCTCAATTGCTTGGTACCCGCATTTCGGGCATGTGATTGTTGAGGTCTCGGTCATGGCCGTTCTTGCACGAGTACTGCCTTCATTGCCACTTCGAGTACTCGCAACGCCTCCGTTGTCCCGTCTAGCTCGCCCTTTTCGAAATCCTGTTGCACTTGACCCATCGTGTTGGTGACGTGCGCTATACACAGGACGGACGCATTGCGTGAAAGAGCGAATGTGTAAAGTGCGGCGGCTTCCATTTCGACGGCTAGAATGCCTTTCGTCCGAGCGGTCTCGATAGCTTCAGCTGTCTCGCGAAACGGCGCGTCGGTCGTCCAACTTGGCCCAACTAACGCGGATATATCTGCATCGCTCAACGCTTTTGCGACAGTCGAAATAAGATGAGTATCGGCGTCCGCAAATTCGGACGGGGCTGCGTAGTGGTAGCTAGTCCCTTCATCCCTGAGCGCGCGGTCTATAACGACGAAATAGGGTGGCGTACGTGCGGGTACAATCTGACCGGCCGAAGTGACACTAAGTAGGTGGCTGCATCCGCACGCGAATAGCTCCTCGGCAATCAAAACCGCAAACGGCGCTCCGACAACGCATCCGACTAAGCCAACTGTCTCTCCCGCGAGCGAAAAGGTGTACAGGTCCGTGTGATAGCAAGGCCACGTTTCAAGGCGCCTTGCTTTGCCGGTACTTATTATCCGCCGCAGAATATCGCCATCGGGGTCGAGGATGCATACTGGTGGCACATCCGCGGTCGCAAGTCCCTTTTGTCGGCGGGCTTCGCGTAACAACGCGGACGGCAAAAAAACCGATTGCGACTTTGGGTTCTTGTTGTCGAGGATAGGCGGCAAAGGCAATTGGTCCTCGCTATTGAACTAAGCGTCCGACTAACATCTATTCCAATGGAAGGAAATGAGCCATGAGCGACGTTGGTCGGCAGGCCCATTGGGAAAATGTATACGCGACCAAGGATGAAAACGCGGTCAGTTGGTTTCAAGAAAGGCCGGACATTTCGCTTGAGCTCATCCGAGCAGCCGGCGTCGATGCGAGCGCATCGATCATAGACATTGGCGCTGGCGCGTCGCGGTTGGTCGATGCGCTCATTAACGAGGGCTTCAAGGCTATCACCGTCCTCGACCTTTCAGAAAAGGCGCTGGCACAATCGAAGGCAAGACTTGCAGCAAAGGGCGCGCAGGTGCAGTGGGTCGTGGCAGATGTCACGACTTGGGAGCCGACGCAAAAATTTGACGTGTGGCACGACCGCGCGGCCCTGCATTTTCTAACTGACCCGAGCGACCGTATTGCTTATGCCGAGTGCGTCCAAAAAGCAGTGCGCCCGGGCGGACACGTAATTATCGGAACATTCGCTCTAGACGGCCCCGAGCATTGCAGTGGTTTGCCGGTCGTCCGTCACGATGCCGCTTCGCTCGGGGAAATACTCGGGTACTCATTTAAGCTTCTTGAAACCCGACGCCACGACCACGTGACGCCCAGTGGCAACATTCAGCGGTTCCAATTTAGCAGGTTTCAACGCAGCGCTGCGTGATGGCGCGCCCGTTGGGTCGCTTAGTCGATTTAATGGTCGAAATGGCAGGATTTACTGGTTGCTCGACTTACCATTGAATTATCGTAGCTTTTTTTGACGGCGGGACAACTTTGCGTCTCTTTAGCCACCGTTTGAGGAATTGATCTAACGCAACATCATCGCGCGGGACTATTGGCAACTTAGAACCCATATGTCCGAGCCGCCGAAAATGGCCGAACACCTCTTAGCCCATGCGAAGCTGTGCCAAGAAGTTGCCAGCGAGTGCTGGGACGATGAGCTGGCGGCTGACTTCAACAAGCTTGCACTCGAGTGCATCGAAGCGGCTGTTGCGTGCAAGCAGCAACCGAAGCTCCATACCCACGCTCGCCTCTTTTTAATGTGACGACCTAGCGCCCATCAGTGGCAATTGTCGGCCGTTCCTTTTTTGTTGCAATTCCGGGCGGCAGGGAGATTGTTTGATCTAAATCATGGCGGCCGATTTGCTTATCGTTATTGAATTAAGTGCTATCGGTTTCCCGGTTCGTGACGGGGCATCCAATGATCAGGAACCCCCTCAAAGCTCCTGAAAGAAACGACAAGGGCGATAGCTTCGACCAATGGGTTGGTTACGCGGTCGCCGTGATCGTCGCGATTGTAGTCATTATAATTCTAAATAGTACGTCGCCACGAACCGCTTTTTATGCCCTATCGGTGTTTTTTCTATTTTTGATATTCGTAAGATGGGTCATTGCCCTCGTGCGGAGCTTCACGACCGACTAGGAGGTGCAAATGAGTAACATTGCCAATGTTGGCACAGCTTACATTTGTCAGATGCATGCGTCTGTTCGACAGTCTTCCCCTGGTAAATGCCCGAGGTGCGGCATGGCCTTGGTGCCAGAAAATACTCGTTTCGCCATGTTGCGACACATAACCAGTAATCCCGTCCACCTCGTTGTCATGGCGATGATCATGTTGGCGGTTATGTCGATTGTGATGATGATTAAGCTGTGACCCTGCTACGTCTGTGGCTATCACGATGCGCTTTGTACACATCGCCTTTGTAATCGTGCTCTTTAGTTTCAGCGCACAAGCTGAAGGCGATGAACCGTTTGGCATCGCCACTGTTCCTGCACCGCAGGACCCACATGCAGCAGATTGGCGCAAGGTACAGGATGATTGGGTGATCGAGCGCGAAATTCTTGAGCGGTGCCGAGTTTATCGCGAGCGCTGTCCGTCACGTGTGGCGTTGCAGTTTCTCAGCATAATTGATGGCGCGCGTGTCCAGACCGGCCGCGCCCGACTTGGCTACGTTAACCGCGCAATCAATCTCGCAATACGGCCAATGAATGACATCGCTAACTATGGGGTCCCAGAGATATGGACAGCACCTCTTGCTACGCTCGCTAAGGCCGCTGGCGATTGCACGGATTATGCGATTGCCAAGTATTATGCCCTTGGCGAGGTCGGCGTCCCCGCAGATGATCGCCGGCTGGTCGTGGTGAGCAGCAAATCGCAAGGAGGGCAGGAGCACGCTGTGCTTGCCGTACGCGAGGATCAACATTGGCTGATCCTCGATAATCGGCTCATGGCGATTGTGGATGCCGCCGATGCCACGCAATATTTTCCATTGCTCGTAGTCGATCACCGTGGCCTACGACAGTTCGTGAACCCGGCTCTGGCGCAGGTGGCGAGGACTGTCTGTGCGAGCGTCAACTAAAGATTAGTCCGGGGCAAAGCTAAATCGGCCGGTCGTCTGGATGCACCTAGCTATTAAAGCCTAGCAGCGACGTAGTTTGCTCTGGCACAAGAATTAATAAGGAGAATTGCAATGCAAAAATCTTCATTGACGCTGCTTGCTGCCGCCATCGGTCTGGCTGCAAGTCAAGCATCGGCGGCCGACCTGCCGCGGAAGGCCCCAGCCTATATACCGCCGGCGCC
>DASSLE010000240.1:0-3997 GCA_035689725.1 Pseudolabrys sp. | reverse complement strand
GATCGCAGGTCCCAAAAGCCCCTGTGTCAACAAAGGAGTAAATATCACATGTCGGGATTCGCCGAGGCTGGCACTTGCGCCAATAGGGCGCCTTAAGGCACTCAGGGACTATGGCAAGTCATGATCCGTCAGCGTTGACACAGGCGCGAGATCGTGCCGAAGGGCACGAACGCAAGGCTTTCGACAAGAGCCAAAACGCCCCGCGCGGCGGTTCAATTGGTTTGGTTTTGGCGATTGCCGCGCTGTTGATCGCAGCTGCTGGCGGTTTGATCTATGTCGGCCGCGATTACGTAGAAGCTTACGTTCTGACCCTGTTGGCGGTGCTTGGAACCGTCGGCGTATTCGCATTGTTTGCCGTGGCCTCGGGCATCATGAGATTTGCTGGCGGGGATCAAGGCAATCCATTGCTGAAAGCCGTGGTCGATGGGGCGTTCGACGGCATCCTCGTGACCGACCACGCCGGCCGTGTGTTCTATGCGAATGCCGCCTATCTCGATCTGATCGGCGCAACCGGCATCCATGATGTAAGGCCAGTCGAACGGGTGTTCATTGGCGACCCTGACGTTTCCGAGTCAATTTATCGTTTGCTCAAGGCCGCGCGGGAAGGCCGCCGTTTGCAAGAGGAGGTGCGGATAACGGGAACGGTCGGCGAAGGCGGCCGCTGGTTGCGCATGCGCGTACGACCGCTTAGCGAGAACCGGCGCGACGCGCGGATGACGGTGTGGTCGGTCGCGGATGTCACGCGTGATCGCGAGCGCCAGGAAAACGTGTTCCAGGAATTGCAGCACGCCATCGATTATCTCGACCACGCGCCAGCCGGCTTCTTTTCGGTCGATGCTGCCGGCGACATCGTCTACCTCAACGCGACGCTCGCGGCCTGGCTCGATCACGATCTTGCTCAAGTCGGCGCGGGCTCCTTGAAGCTCGGCGACATCATCGCAGGCGAGGGAGCGGCGCTGCTGACGACGTTGAACGCAGCGCCGGGCGAGGTGAAGACCGAGGTGCTCGACCTCGATCTCAAAACCCGCGGTGGAAAGCCCATGCCCGTGCGGCTATTCCATAAAGTTGCGTTCGGCGCCGACGGTACCCCGGGCGCTTCGCGTACACTCGCGCTCAACCGGGCCAGGGGCGATGGGAGCGATCCTCAACGCGCCGCCGAGGTGCGGTTTATGCGGTTCTTCCAGAACACGCCGATGGCGATCGCCACCGTGGACAAGACTGGCCGCATCGGGCGCAGCAATGCGCGCTTCGCCAAGACGTTCGAGGGCCTGCTCAAAAGCGATGACCGCTCTATCCTGTCGGTTGTGACAGAGCGGGACCGGTCTGTGCTTGAAGCCGCAATTCGCAAGGCGGCGGAAGGTCAAAGCGACATTGCGCCTGTCGAGGCTGTATTGACTGGTAGCGCCGAGCGTTGGGCCAATTTTTTCGTGTTGGCAGTCGAGGAGGAGGATCGGGACGGCGAGGCTGCGATCGTCTATGCGCTGGAAACGACGGCGCAGCGGACGCTCGAAAACCGCATCCAACAACAGCAGAAGATGGAATCGGTCGGTCAGCTCGCCGGCGGCATCGCGCACGATTTCAACAATGTGCTCTCCGCCATCATGATGGCGACGGACTTTCTGCTCAACGCACACAAGCCGACTGATCCATCCTTCAGGGACATCATGCAGATCAAGCAGAATGCCAATCGTGCGGCGGCGCTCGTGCGGCAATTGCTGGCATTCTCCCGTAAACAAACGCTGCGGCCGCAGGTCCTCGATCTCGGTGAAACCCTGAGCGATCTGGGGATGCTGCTGAAACGGCTCATCGGCGAAAACGTGATGCTGGAAACCGTCCACGGGCGGGATTTATGGCCCGTGAAGGTCGACATTTCGCAGTTCGAGCAGGTGATCGTGAATCTGGCGGTCAATGCCCGCGACGCCATGCCGGACGGCGGCAAGCTTACGCTGCGCACGGCCAATGTTCCGGCCGAGGAATGTGCAAAATTTGGCTACAAAGGCATGCCCAAAGCCAACTATGTACTGGTCGAAGTGAGCGACACCGGCACCGGCATTCCGTCAGACATTATAGACAAGGTCTTCGAGCCGTTTTTTACCACCAAAGATGTCGGCAAGGGGACAGGCCTTGGCCTTTCCACTGTGTATGGCATTGTCAAACAGACCGGCGGTTTTATCTACGCCGACTCAGAGCCGGGCCGGACTTCGTTCCGTATTTTCCTGCCGCGCCATATCCCCGGCGCCGAAGAGGTGCTTGCACAAATTTCGGCAGCGGAAGCGCCCGCAATCGCGGGTGCCATGGCGGCGGCGGACACGATGGCGCGTGCCGCCACAGCCGACCTTACCGGGCAGGGTACGATCCTGCTGGTCGAAGATGAGGAAGGTTTGCGCGCGCTAAATGCACGAGGACTCGCTTCGCGCGGATACACCGTGCTGGAAGCCGGCAACGGCGTCGAGGCGATCGAGGCATTCGATAAACATGGCCACGTTGATCTCGTGGTATCGGACGTCGTGATGCCGGAAATGGATGGACCGACGCTGCTCAAAGAGCTGCGCCGGCGCGATCCGAATGTGAAAATCATTTTTGTGTCCGGCTATGCCGAAGAAGCGTTCAGCAAGAACCTGCCGAGCCAGGAGCAATACGCGTTCCTGGCAAAGCCATTTACGCTAAAACAACTCGTCGCCGAAGTGAAGAAAACGTTGGTGCAGTAATATCGCCGCTTGGTTCCCGTGGCCGGAGTGGGTTCGCGCGCAAGTGTTAGCGGCACGACCTGGCGAGATGCACTTTATCGAAAATAGCTGCCTGTAATCGGCAGGGGAGCACACCAGCGACGAACGGCGTTTGCGATGCTTGGAAATAATTTCGCTCAAGCGTAGGACCGGCAGGACCGATATTGATGTCGGCACCGTTGCGAGCAAGCGCCGGCGTTCGATCTTCCGATGGATTGAGATCGCTGACCGGCGCAGGTTTCGCGACCGCGACGACCGTCAAGATCAAAAATATCGCCGTGGCCATCAAGCCCTTCATCGGCCAGCCTCCTTGCTACGTGTGAAGGCAATCGCCGGCCAAGCAGCTTGTTCCGCGCGGCATATGACATTTGCGTGATGATTGGCCCCCGATTCGCCGCGACTTTGTGGCGCTGGCGCGGCCCCTTACAAAGCGCCCTGCACGTGCTTATCCTTCTGGCGCTGATTTGCCGGGGAACCAAAATGACGCTCCATCGCTTTCTGGTTGCCATTGCTGCGATTGCTACGGTGCTTGTGCTTGTTACCGCCGATGCGCATGCGCGCGCCGGTGGCGGCTTCTCGGGCGGCAGCCGCGGGATGCGCACTTTCTCGGCGCCGCCAGCCACATCTACCGCGCCGAACACAGCGGCGCCGATGCAGCGCACGCTCACGCAGCCCGGAACTGCCGGGGCGCGTCCCGGCGGCCTGTTTGGCGGCGGCCTGCTTGGCGGTCTGGCCGGCGGTTTCCTCGGAGCCGGATTATTCGGTCTGCTGTTTGGGCACGGATTCTTCGGCGGCATGGCCGGCTTTGCCTCGCTGCTCGGGTTGATCTTGCAAATCGTGCTGATCGTGATTGTTGCGCGGCTGTTGTTCACATGGTGGCAGCGCCGCAACGCGCCCGCCTATGCGGCCGCGCATCCGGCGACCGGCCACTCCTTCAGTGGTCTTGGCGGGATGCTAGGCGGTAATGCACCCGCCGGCGCGCCACTTACGATTGGCAAATCGGACTACGACGCCTTCGAACATCTGCTCGGCGAAGTCCAGGCCGCCTATTCGGCAGAAGATATCAATGCGCTGCGCACGAAAGTGACGCCAGAGATGTTGTCTTATTTCTCCGAACAGCTCGCCGAGAATGCAAGCCGCGGTCTTGTCAACAAAGTCAGCGACGTGAAGCTCGAGCAGGGCGATTTGGCGGAAGCCTGGCGCGAAGGCGGCGTTGAATATGCGACCGTCGCCATGCGCTTTGCGCTCACCGACAGCATGGTAGAGCGCGC